>NZ_JAMYDZ010000031.1:0-75612 GCF_024129905.1 Pseudomonas sp. 21LCFQ010
GCGGCGGTGCGCCGATTGAAATCCTGCGCCAATACATCGAAGAACAGCAGACTCCCAACCAGGACGCCTGCGGCGTCCGCGCTCTCGACCTCGGGCTAAACCCCGAGGCTTCTCGCGCATATGGTGAAGCCGCCGCCGTGCTGCGGCTGCCGCGCGCCCTGCTGATCCGCCGGCTGATCCTGCCTGCGGCCCTGCCCTCGTTCATGGCCGGCGTGCGTCTGGCGCTGTCGGCAGGCTGGTCGTCGCTGCTGGCCGTGGAGCTGCTGGCCTCCAGCGAAGGCATCGGCTACCTGATGGTCTGGGCCCGGCAGTTGTTCATGCTTGATATCGTCTTCGTCTGCATCGCGGTGATCGGTGTGGTCGGGGTGAGCATGGACCTGTTCATCGGCCGGGCCGACCGCAAGCTGGTGCACTGGCCGCACCCGCCCACCGCGCAACTGAATCGTGGCCGGGCCCAATCGGGCTGGGCCGCCTGGTACCTGCCCATCGCGTTGCTGCTGCTCTGGCAGGCCGCGTATCAGTTGCAATGGGTCGACCGGCAGATTCTGGTCTCGCCGCTGCTGGTGCTGCAAACCACCTGGGCCGGGCTGCTCGACGGCAGCCTGCCCGGCGCCATGCTGATGAGCCTGAGCCGCACCCTCGGCGGCCTGTTGCTCGGTGGCCTGGCCGGGTTCAGCATCGGCCTGCTGCTGGGCCTGTCGAAACCCGCCGAGCGGCTGTTCGGCCCGAGCCTGGGCGCGCTGCGGCAGATCGCGATCTTCGCCTGGGTGCCGCTGCTGACGGCATGGTTCGGCCTGGGTGAACCGGCCAAGTGGGTGTTCGTCTCGTTCGCAGCGTTTTTCCCGCTGTACATCGCCACCCAGCGCAGTGTCGCCAACCAGTCACCGCAACTGGCTGAAGCGGCGCGGGTGCTGCGCCTGAGCCCGTTGCAGCGTCTGGGCCGGTTGGTGTTGCCCGGTGCGGCGCCCGGTATCTTCGGCGGCCTGCGCCTGAGCCTGATCTACGCCTGGCTGGGCACCATCGGTTCGGAATACTTCATGCCCTCGAATGGCGGCATCGGCAGCCTGATGATCGGTGCCCAGCAACTGCTGCGCATGGACGTGATCATGGCCGGCATGTTGCTGGTCGGACTGACCGGCGCCTTGCTCAACTTCCTCGGACAACGCATCGAAGCGCGGGCCACGCGCTGGAGACACGCATGACTCAAGCTATCGTCAGTTTCAACCATGTCGGCAAGGTCTTCGAGGTCGATGGCGGCCAGATCGAGGCCATCAAAGAATTCAACCTGGAGATTGCCGAAGGAGAATTCGTCGCCATCGTCGGCTCCAGCGGCTGCGGCAAATCAACCCTGCTGCGCCTGCTGATCGGCCTGGACACCGAGTACCGTGGCGAGATTCGGGTCGACGGCAAGGTGGTCGAAGGCATCGGCAGCGAACGCGGCATCGTGTTCCAGGAGCACCGGCTGTTTCCCTGGCTGACCGTGCAGGACAACATCGGTCTGGGGCTGGTCAACGAGCCACTGAGCAACGAACAGAAACAACAGCGGGTCGCCGACTTCATCGACCTGGTGGGCCTCAAGGACTTTGCCCGTGCTTACCCGCACCAGTTGTCCGGCGGCATGGCACAACGGGTGGCCATCGCCCGTGGCCTGGTGGCCAGCCCGCGTATCCTGCTGCTCGACGAACCGTTTGGCGCCCTCGACGCGCTGACCCGCCAGCAGATGCAGAACGAACTGCTGGCAATCCGCGAAAGGGCAAAAATCACCACGGTGCTGGTGACCCATGACGTCGAAGAAGCGATCTTCCTCGCCGACCGGGTGGTGGTCATGGAGCCGCGGCCGGGGAGGATCAAGCGCGTGGTCGACATCAACCTGCCGCACCCGCGCCAGCGCAGCGGCTATGACTTTCACCTGCTGCGCGAAGAGCTGCTGCATGAACTGACCAGCGACGAGCAGTACATCGCGCCAAGACCTACGCATATTCATGACCTGCACCCGGCGTTGATTGCGCTGTAGGAGCGGCTTTAGCCGCAATACTGTTCTGTTAGACCGGTGGTAGCCAGCTTGCTGGCGAAGACGGCGGCACATTCGCAGTAGATGCTGTGACTTTACCGGCCCTTTCGCGACCAAGGTCGCTCCCACAAAGGCATGCGGCGCTTATTTGAACAGTATTGGCTTTAGCCGCAATACTGTTCAATTAGACCGGTGGGAGCAGCCGGCCGGCGCTCCGGTTGCTGTGGTCCGGCATCCCGGCGAAGACGGCGGCACATTCGCAGCAGATGTAGTGTTTTTACTGGCCTCTTCGTCGGAATTCCGCCCAGACCAAGGTCGCTCCCACAAAGGCACGCAGTGCTTATCTGAACAGTATTGGCTTTGGCCGCGAAGGCCCCAACTCACGAGCATCACCGCCCGCCCCTCGCCGTAGTTTGATTGCATCGCGCACCTCTCCCCCGGCAACTGTTGCCCAGCCAACAGTTGTTGGGCAGCAATCACCGCTGAGCAACAGCAACGCACTCATCCTTGGTGAAAAACCCCGTGAAAAGCCCCGGCCCGCCTGAGTCTGGGCTTGTGGCACAGGACTTGCGAACCCGCCTTGTCCAGCCTGTTAACGGGCTCACATTAAGGAAGCGATCATGAGCGCATTTGTGCATGGCGCTGCGGCCTGCCGCGGCGTCTGCTGTTCATTCACCGTCATTGATCAAGGTCACTCAGGGAGCCGCGCATGAATGTGTTCTGGTTTCTGCCGACCCACGGTGACGGTCATTACCTGGGCACCGCCAAGGGGGCCCGGCCGGTCACCCTCGGTTATCTCAAACAAGTGGCCCAGGCGGCTGATGGGCTGGGTTACCACGGCGTGTTGATTCCCACCGGACGCTCCTGCGAGGACTCCTGGATCGTGGCCTCGGCCCTGGCGCCGCTGACTGAAAAGCTGCGTTTTCTGGTGGCGATTCGGCCGGGCATCATTTCACCGACCGTCTCGGCGCGCATGGCCGCCACCCTGGATCGTTTGTCTGGCGGGCGGGTGCTGATCAACGTGGTGACCGGCGGCGATCCCGATGAAAACCGTGGCGACGGGATTCACCTGAGCCACAGCGAACGCTACGAAGTCACCGACGAGTTCCTGCATATCTGGCGCCGCGTGCTGCAAGGCGAGGCCGTGGATTACCAGGGCAAGCACTTGCATGTAAAAAATGCCAAGGCCCTCTACCCGCCGATTCAGCAGCCTTATCCACCGCTGTATTTCGGCGGTTCTTCCGACGCCGCCCACGACCTGGCAGGCGAGCAGATTGACGTGTACCTGACCTGGGGCGAGCCGCCAGCGGCAGTAGCTGCGAAGATTAGCGACGTGCGGGAGCGCGCGGCCAAACATGGCCGTACGGTGAAGTTCGGGATTCGCCTGCATGTGATCGTGCGCCAGAACGAAGAAGATGCCTGGCGCGCCGCTGATGAGCTGATCGCGCACATCGACGACGCCACCATCGCCGCCGCCCAGCAGTCGTTTGCCCGCTTTGACTCCGAAGGCCAGCGGCGCATGGCGCAGTTGCACGGTGGGCGCCGCGATAACCTGGTGGTTGCTCCCAACCTGTGGGCCGGGGTCGGCCTGGTGCGCGGCGGTGCGGGCACGGCGCTGGTGGGCAATCCTGAGCAGGTTGCCGAGCGCATCAAGGAGTATGCCGACCTGGGCATCGAGAGCTTTATTTTCTCTGGCTACCCGCACCTTGAAGAAGCCTACCGGTTTGCCGAACTGGTATTTGCGCTGCTGCCCGAACCCTACGCCAGCCTGGCCGGCCGTGGCCTGACCAACCTGACCGGCCCGTTTGGCGAAATGATCGCCAATGACGTGTTGCCCAGCGCCCGAAAGCAGCCGGCGTAAACCAGAAACGGCTTAATTTGAGGATTTTTTCGTGACGACGCCTGTGATTGCTCCTGTGAAGGCCCCTTTACCTGCCTCTTTCACCAGCCCCTTACACCTGGCCCGTAACCTGGCCTGCGAATTTGCCTCCAACGCCGCCGAGCGCGACGCCCAGGGCGGCACCCCCCAGGCCGAGCGCGATGCGTTGCGCCACAGCGGCCTGCTGGGCTTGAGCATTCCGACCCGTTTCGGTGGCCTGGGCGCCAGCTGGCGCGAGACTTTTGATGTGGTGCGCGAATTCGCCAAGGTCGACAGCTCGATCGCCCACGTGTTCGGCTTTCACCACCTGATGCTGGCCACCGTGCGGCTGTTTTCCCGCCCGGACCAATGGCAACCCTGGTTTGAACAGACCGCCCGGCAAAACTGGTTCTGGGGCAACGCCCTGAACCCGCTGGACACCCGCACGGTGCTGAAGACCTTCGACGGCTGGCGGGAATTTTCCGGGCGCAAGAGCTTTTGCTCCGGCGCCAGCGATTCGGAAATGCTCATCGCCTCGGCGGTGGATGAAAGCGCCGGCGGCAAACTGATCATTGCCGCCATCCCCAGCGGGCGCACCGGCATTACCCTGCACGACGACTGGGAAAACATGGGCCAGCGCCAGACCGACAGCGGCAGCGTGACCTTTGAGCGGGTACGGGTCGAAGAGTCGGAATTGCTGCTCGACCCAGGCCCGTTGAGCACCCCGTTTGCTTCACTGCGGCCGCTGATCGCCCAACTGCACTTCACCAATCTGTTTCTCGGCATCAGTGAAGGCGCGTTCGAAGAAGCGCGGCATTACACCCTCAAGGAAAGCCGCCCGTGGTTCACCTCCAAGGCTCAGGACATCAGCGAGGACCCTTACATTCTGCGCCACTACGGCGAGTTCTGGGCATCGCTGGAAGCGGTACGGGTGCTGGTCGAGCGCGCCTGTGTGCTGCTCGATGCCGCCTGGAACAAAGGTCCGGAGCTGGGCAGCGAAGAACGCGCACAACTGGCGCTGGCGATTGCCAGCGCCAAGGTCAACGCCAGCCGCACCGGCCTGGACCTGTCCAGCCGCCTGTTTGAAGTCACCGGTGCCCGCGCCACCCATGCCGCCCTGCGCCTGGACCGCTTCTGGCGCAACCTGCGCACCCAGACCCTGCACGACCCGCTGGATTACAAACTGCACGAGCTGGGTGACTGGGCCCTGAACGGTGCCCGCCCGACCCCGACTTTTTATTCTTGAGCGAGAGCCCTCATGCAACTGCTGACCCTGCCCCCTTCGCCGGCCCTGGCCACGTCCATTCGGGCCACAGCCCAAGTGTTCGAAGACCCTAAATCGCGCGCGTTGTTGGCCCACCTGCAACAGATCGCCCCCAGTGAGGCCAGTGTGCTGATCATCGGTGAAACCGGTACGGGCAAGGAGTTGGTGGCCAGGCACTTGCACAACCTCAGTGGCCGACGCAACGGGCCGTTCGTGGCGGTCAACTGCGGCGCGTTTTCCGAATCGCTGGTTGAGGCCGAGCTGTTCGGTCATGAAAAAGGCGCCTTCACCGGCGCGTTGAGTGCCAAGGCCGGCTGGTTCGAGGAGGCCAACGGCGGCACGTTGTTTCTCGATGAAATCGGCGATTTGCCGATGGCCATCCAGGTCAAGCTGCTGCGGGTACTGCAAGAGCGCGAAGTGGTCCGCCTGGGCTCGCGCAAAAGCCTGCCGATCAATGTCCGGGTGCTGGCAGCGACCAATGTGCATCTGGAAAAAGCCATCAACGCCGGGCACTTTCGCGAAGACCTGTATTACCGGCTGAACGTGGTGACCCTGTCGTTGCACGGCCTGCGCGAGCGGCCGGGCGATATCCTGCCGTTGAGCCGGCATTTCATCCGCACCTACAGCGAGCGCCTGGGTTACGGGCAGATGACCCTCAGCCCCGGCGCCGAAGCCAAGCTGGTGGGTTACAGCTGGCCGGGCAATATTCGTGAGCTGGAAAACGTCATTCACCACAGCCTGCTGACTTGCCGCGACGGTGAAGTACAAGCCGATGACCTGCGCTTGTCCAACCTGCGCCTGGAGCGCCAGGACGACGCCGGCTACTCGCGCACCGGCGCCGACGGCGACTCGCTGGAGCAACTGCTGCAACACACGTTCCGCCGGCTGTGCGAGGAGCAGCCCGGTGCATTGCACGAGCGGGTCGAAACCGCGCTGCTACGGGCGGCCTACCATTTCTGCCATCACAATCAGGTGCACACCGCCGAACTGCTGGGCCTGTCGCGCAACGTCACCCGTACGCGGCTGATCGCCATTGGCGAACTGGTGGTCAACAAACGCCGCAACCAGGATCACGAACTGGATAACCGCCTGTTGCGCCTGTCGATCTGAGCCGTTTCAGCCATCATCCTGCTTCAAGCGCAAGCGACCGACGACGGACTTGCCGCTTGTGGCCTGCAACAGGCCCAGCATCAACTGTTGCCTGAGCAACAGTGCCTCGACATTCTGCCGCACCACATACAGCAGCCCGCCGCCGGCAAACCGTCCCAAACGCCCGTACTACGTGGCCAGCAGCCTGATGGCATGCCCCGTGCAAACAGTCATGGTTACCCAACAGCTGATTCACAGCCCGTCCTCCATGCCTTGCGGAACCTACCCATGCGTCTGACTCTCCTGGCCTCATCGCTGACCCGTCTGCCCCGCTCCCTGAAAGTTCTGGCCGCTGCCTGCATCGCCGGCCTGGCCCTGAACAGCACCGCTTATGCCGAGACCGCGCCCAAGGAAGTGCGCCTGGATTACGCCTATTACTCGCCGGTGAGTCTGGTGCTCAAGCACTTCGGCTGGCTGGAAAAAGCCCTGCCGGACTCGAAAGTCAGTTGGGTGTTCAGCCAGGGCAGTAACCGCTCGCTGGAATACCTCAACAGTGGCGGCGCCGACTTCGGTTCGTCGGCCAGCCTGTCCGCCGTGTTGGCCCGCGCCAACGGCAGCCCGATCAAATCGGTGTACGTCTACAGCCGCGCCGAATGGACCGCGCTGGTGGTCAGCAAGGATTCACCGCTGAAAAGCATCAACGACCTCAAGGGCAAGAAAATCGCGGCCACCAAAGGCACCGACCCGTACCTGTTCACCCTGCGCGCCCTGGCCAGTGCCGGGCTGAACAAGAACGACGTGGAACTGCTGCACCTGCAACACCCCGATGGCCGCACCGCCCTGGAAAAAGGCGATGTCGATGCCTGGGCAGGCCTGGACCCGCACATGGCCGCCAGTGAACTGCAAGCCGGCTCGCGCCTGCTGTATCGCAACAAGGACTTCAACAGCTACGGGGTGATCAGCGTGACCGAGACCTTCGCCAAAGAGCATCCACAAACCATCAATACGGTGATCAAGGCCTATGAGCAGGCGCGGCGCTGGACACTCGAACACCCTGAAGAGTTCGCCAAACTGCTGGCCGATGAATCCAAATTGCCGCTCGACGTGGCCAAGCTGCAGCTGACCCGTACCGACCTGTCGGCGCCGCAACTGAGCGACAAAGACATCGCCGCCTCGCAGGCCGCAGCACCGATTCTGGTCTCTGAAGAACTGGTCAAACGTGGCGTGGACGTCAAGCAAGTGATCGACCAGTTGATCGAGCCGTCGTTCGGCAAAGCCAGTATCCAGCCATGAGCCAGACCAGCAAGGCGCTGAGCGCAGCGGCACCTGCCGAGCGCCCGACCAGCAACACCGGCCAGTGGCGGCGGCGGGCCAAGGGCCTGGCACTGCCGGTGCTGATCATTGTGGTTCTGGAAGCGGTGGTGCGCCTGGGCTGGATCGCCTCCTATCAGATGCCCGCGCCCAGCGAAGTGGCGCAAACCCTGGTGCAACTGGCCGACGGCGCGCTGTGGAAACATATCGGCGCCAGCCTGTCGCGAGTGCTGGCCGGTTTCGCAGTGGGCGCCAGTCTGGGGCTGCTGTTCGCCGCCTGGGTCGGCCTGAGCCGCGAAGCCGAAGCCTGGCTGGAGCCAACCTTCGCCAGCCTGCGCGCCATTCCCAGCCTGGCCTGGGTGCCGTTGCTATTGCTGTGGCTGGGCATCGGCGAAACCTCCAAGGTGGTGCTGATTGCCATCGGTGCGTTTTTTCCGGTGTACCTCAATGGCGTGGCGGCGATTCGCAATATCGACCGCAAACTGGTTGAAGTCGGGCGCATGTACGGCTTCAGCCGTGCGCGCCTGGCCCGGCGCATTCTTTTGCCTGCGGCGTTTCCCGGGGTGTTCACCGGCCTGCGCAGCGCCTTGAGCCTGAGCTGGATGTTTCTGGTGGCCGCCGAACTGATCGCCGCCACCCGCGGCCTGGGTTACCTGCTCAGCGATGGCCGCGAAACCTCACGGCCCGACCTGGTGCTGGCGGCCATTATCGTATTAGCCCTGCTGGGCAAAATCAGCGACGGCCTGCTGGCCAGCCTTGAGCGCCGCTGGCTGACCTGGCGCGACACCTTTGACGGCGCAGGCCCCGGAGCCCAACCATGAGTCTTGCCCAGGCGACCCCATCCAGCGCTGATCTTCTGCACTTGCGGGTCGAGCGCAAAGCCTTTGCCGACACGCCCGTACTGGGCCAGATCGACCTGCGGTTGCAACCCGGCGAAATCGTCAGCCTGCTCGGCCCCAGCGGTTGTGGCAAAAGCACCCTGCTGCGCCTGGTGGCGCAACTGGACAGCGACTTTGTCGGTGAGCTGCGCCAGCGGCCCGAACAGGTCGGGTTCGTGTTCCAGGAACCGCGGCTGATGCCCTGGCTGAGTGTGGCCGACAATATCGGCTTCAGCGACGACCGCCAGTACGACCGTGAGCGGGTTGCGGCGTTGATCGACGAAGTGGGCCTGAGCGGCTTTGCCGACGCCCTGCCCAAACAGCTGTCTGGCGGCATGGCGCAACGGGTGGCCATCGCCCGTGGCCTGTATGGCCAGCCCGAGTTGCTACTGCTCGACGAACCGTTCAGCGCGGTGGATGCCTTTACCCGCTACAAGCTGCAAGACCTGCTGCTGGAGCTGGCCCGCCGACACCATATCGGATTATTGGTGGTGACCCACGACATCGACGAAGCGCTGTACCTGAGCAATCGGGTACTGGTGATCGGCAACCGGCCCGGCACCGTGCGCCAGGAACTGCACGTGCCGCTGAGCTACCCCCGCGAACGCAGCGACGACACCCTGGCAAGGCTGCGCAGCCAGGCGTTGAGCGCATTGCATGATGCGCGGGTACTGTGAAGATGCGGATGTTGGTGTCCAGCATGAACTTGAGCATTAAAACGATTCCCGCTCTTGATCGGCGGGCTGTTCACGATCAGTCATGAAATCGGCAGTAACACCTTCACCATCAAACCAGCTGTCCCAGGACTCACCTGCGGGGGTCAGAATCCGGGTTCTACCCATGACGATCACATCGACACGTTTAACATCATCAGGGAATGCAGCGGCCTTGGGTAAGCGCACGGCCTGACTGCGATTACTGAGAAATACTGATCCTTGTTCCATGCTCACCTCTACGGATTTTTCATCTGTAATTCTGCGTGTTTCACAGATTTCTGGCAGCGCTACGCACTGCATTCGCCTGCAGAGCAGCCTCCCACTGGCTGCGGTGACTTTAGCTGATTGGCACTACCCCTTAATCAGCCAAGGTCAACACCGTCTTGTGGGAGGCAGCAACTGTCTTTGAGGATTTATTCAACTCTAATCCCATTCAGGCTCAGTAATACCCCGGCCATGCCTGACAGGCAGCTGGCGGCGGCCCACGTAACCGCAGTGACCCCGCAATACAACGTGGCAGGCAACGACACCGCAGCGCTGTGGCCCGGAGACGGCATCGGCGCTTATGTGGCAGTAGAGCTGAGGTATTGAAAAAAGCCCTGGGCTGGGCTATTCAGGCAGTTCAATGCGTCCTGAGCCTGGAGTGATGGCCAATGAAATGGCTGCGTTTGCTGTGTGTTGTAGCGCTGGGCGCGGGCCTGTCCGGTTGCCTGAATGGCGCCGCTATCGAGCTGCCCTGGCAGCCGCTGGAGCCATACCGGGCGGGCTATCGCGACGGCTGCGCAGACAAGCTCAAGCAAGACTATGACCGCAACCGGCAAGTACCCGCCACCGACGAGGCCGAGTACCTGCGCGGGTTGTCTGACGGTTTTGCGCTGTGTGATGCAGAGCGGGTGCGCCGCATCCCCAGCGGCAGCTACGGGCCGCCGCCCGCTTTCCCGGGCGAGGACAAGGACGCAGCACTCAAGACCAAGGACTGCCGGGAAAAGCGCCGGTTGTGCTACCCCGAAGTACGCAACAACTGACGCCGACCGTGCGGCTTACTCCTGGCCAAATACCGGATCGCCCAGGTTGAGCATCAACCGGTTGGCCCAGGCAAAGATCGCCACCGCCTGAATCAAGTCCAGAATCTCGCCATCCTCAAGCCCGGCTTCACGCAGCGGCAGGACCTGCTCCGGGCCGGTGGCGCCGGGGTGGCGACCAGACGCAGGCTGCGGTTTTCGTCGCGGGTCAGGTTCAGCGCGCGTTGATGCACATGCCGCACCCCTTGCAGGGCGCTCTCGACCTCGGCGGTCATCATGAAAGCTTTTTGGGTCGGGGTGACCTTGGGGCCGCTGCGTTCGAACAGAGCAAAGCCCAGTTCCTGCTCAAGTTCCTGGATCTGCCGGGTAATGGTCGGTTGCGAACGCCCGAGCATCTGCCCGGCACCGGTCACGCTACCGGCCGACATCACGGCGGCAAAGGCTTCGAGTTGACGCAGATCCACAAAAGCTCCTGATCGATGGGGAATCGAGAGACGAGGAGCCTACAGGTTTGTCGCGGATCTGGCACGTATCGATGTTTCGCGGCTGAAGCCGCTCCTACGGTTGTCGCAAACCCCGTAGGAGCGGCTTTAGCCGCGAAGACCGAATTACACCGCCAGGCTGCGCTCGCGCAGTTCGGTGTTGAGGATGCGGTCGTTCTCGCTGTAATCGACCGGGCAGTCGATCACGTGCACGCCTGGGGTGCTGATGCATTTCTCCAGCAGCGGCAGGAACTCGGCAGCGCTTTCGACGCGGTGGCCAAAGGCACCGTAGGCTTCGGCGTATTTGACGAAGTCAGGGTTGCCGTAGTCCAGGCCGAAATCGGTGAAGCCCATGTTGGCCTGCTTCCAGCGGATCATGCCGTAGCCGTCGTCACGCAGAATGACCACGGTCAGGTTCATGTTCAGGCGCACGGCTGTTTCCAGCTCCTGGCTGTTCATCATGAAACCGCCGTCACCGCACACCGAGATCACCGGACGCTGCGGATACACCAGGTGCGAGGCCATTGCCGATGGCAGGCCGGCACCCATGGTCGCCAGGGCGTTGTCGAGCAGCACGGTGTTGGGCTTGTGCGCCTTGTAGTTGCGGGCGAACCAGATTTTGTAGATGCCGTTGTCCAGCGCCACGATGCCTTCGGAAGGCAGCGCGCGACGGATGTCGGCCACCAGACGCTGTGGATACACCGGGAAGCGGTCGTCATCGGCGCCTTCGGCAATTTGCGCTTCGTTGGCTTCACGGATCGCCATCAGGCGGGTGAAGTCCCACTGCGCGCTGCCGTCGAATGCCGCAGCATCCAGCGCTTCGCCGATCTGCCAGATGGCGTTGGCGATGTCGCCGATCACTTCGATCTGCGGGAAGTACACCGCATCGACTTCGGCACTGCGGAAGCTGATGTGGATCACTTCAGTGCCGCCACGGACCATGAAGAACGGCGGCTTTTCGATCACGTCGTGGCCGATGTTGATGATCAGGTCGGCAGCTTCGACGGCGCGGTGTACGAAGTCACCGGACGACAGCGCGGCGTTGCCGAGGAAGCGCGGGTGGCGCTCGTCGACCACACCTTTACCCATTTGCGTGGTGACAAACGGGATGCCGGTCTTGTCGATCAGTTGCTTGAGGACCTTGGCGGTCATCTTGCGGTTGGCACCGGCACCGATCACCAGGATCGGGCTGCGCGCGGCCTTGAGTTTGGCCACGGCGGCTTCGATGGACTTGTGCTCGGCCAGCGGACGACGGTGCACGCTGCGCGGAATCGGCATCACGTCGGTCTGTTCAGCGGCGATGTCTTCAGGCAGTTCCAGGTGCACGGCGCCGGGCTTTTCTTCTTCGGCCAGGCGGAAAGCTTCACGCACCCGCGACGGGATGTTGTCCGCGCTCGCCAGCTGGTGGGTGTACTTGGTCAGCGGCTGCATCATGCCGACCACATCCAGAATCTGGAAACGACCTTGCTTGGATTTCTTGATCGGCTTTTGGCCGGTAATCATCAGCATTGGCATACCGCCCAGGTATGCATAGGCGCCCGCGGTGACCAGGTTGGTGGCACCGGGGCCCAGGGTCGACAGGCTCACGCCGGTCTTGCCGGTCAGGCGACCATAGGTAGCGGCCATGAAGCCGGCGGACTGCTCGTGGCGAGTCAGCACCAGCTTGATCTGCGACTTGCGCAGGGACTCGAGCAGGTCGAGGTTCTCTTCACCCGGAATACCGAATACGTACTCGACGCCTTCGTTTTCCAGACATTGCACTACCACATCGGCGGCCTTGGCCATGATGCTCCTCGTCATTTAATAGGTTAAGAACAGCAGACGGTTTGAAAACGTCGCGAGCGAAGGTCAGGCAAGGCGAAAGCAGGCGAGGAACGGTCGGAGTCGCGGGCGACTTGACTGGTTGTCAATGAGCATTCCGAGCCTGCTTTCAACGCAGCATCACCGAGCGCAGCAGTTTTCATGCGGTCTGAGCGTAGACGCGCTTGCATGTCAAAAGGTAACAGTGCTCAGGCCAACTGATAAGTGGTTTTGACCCGGGTAAAGAAATGCCGGGCATGGGTGCCCTGCTCCCGCGAGCCAAGGCTGGAGGCGCCGTTGCCGCCAAACGGCACGTGGTAATCGACGCCGGCGGTGGGCAGGTTGACCATCACCATGCCGGCCGAACTGTGGCGTTTGAAGTGCTCGGCGTACTTGAGCGAGGTGGTGACGATGCCGGCCGACAGCCCGAACGGCGTGTCTTCGGCGGCAGCGAAGGCCTGTTCATAGTTGTGCACCTTGAGCACGCTGAGCACCGGGCCGAAGATTTCTTCGCGGTAGATGCGCATCTCTGGATGCACCTCGGTGAACAGCGCCGGGGTGAAGTAGAACGCACCGGCCTGGTTGTCGATGCGCTCGCCGCCACACACCAGCCTGGCGCCTTCTTGCTGACCAATGGTCACGTACGACAGGTTCTGCTCCAGTTGCTTGCCATCCACCACCGGGCCGATGTCGGTGTCGGCGGCCAGCGCTTCGCCGACTTTCAGGGCACGGGTGCGCTCGGCCAGACGCGCGACAAACGCATCATGAATACCGGCGGTGACAATCACCCTGGAGCTGGCTGTGCAGCGCTGGCCGGTACTGAAGAACGAGCCGTTGAGCGCCACATCGACCGCCTGCTCCAGATCGGCGTCGTCGAGGACGATCAGCGGGTTCTTGCCGCCCATTTCCAGTTGCACGCGGGTCATGTTCTCGGCGGCCAGCCTGGCGATCTGTTTGCCAGTGCCTTCGGAACCGGTAAAGCTGATGGCGTCGATATCGGGTGAGCGAATAATGGTGTCACCCACGCTGCGACCGGGGCCGATCAGCATGTTGAACACACCCGCTGGCAGGCCGGCACGCGAGATAATCTCGGCCAGCGCCCAGGCCGAGGACGGCACCAGCTCGGCCGGCTTGAACACCACGCAGTTGCCGAAGCACAGCGCCGGGGCGATCTTCCACGCCGGGATGGCAATCGGGAAGTTCCATGGCGCGATGATACCGACCACGCCCACCGGCTGGGTGAACACATCAATACCCACCTCAGCACGCACCGACTGGTATTTCTCGCCTTCGGCGCGCAGCACTTCCTGGGCGTAGAACTTGAACGAGCGACCGGCGCGGTCCACCTCGCCCAGCGCTTCGCGGACGATCTTGCCTTCTTCGCGCGACAACAAACGCGCCAGCTCTTCGCGACGGGCGAGAATCTCGGTGCCGATAAAGTCCAGCGCATCGGCGCGCACTTGCGGGTTGCTGCGTGCCCAGCCGGGTGCTGCACGGCGGGCGGCGGCGATGGCCTGTTCGGTGAGGTCCCTGTCGGCGCGCACAAAGCGCTCGATCACTTCACCAGGGTTGGACGGGTTGCGGTTTTCCAGCAGTTCGTTGCTGCTTTGAAGGGCAACGAAAGCGCCGTCTACATAGCTGCTCTTGGTCACGATGGTCATGCGCTCTGGGTCCTTTTGACTGGCAGTTCAGCCTGGCCGTTGATGAAGTGGGTGATGTTGTCCACGGCGCTATCCATCAGCTGCTGCATGGCATCTTCACTGCTCCAGGCAATGTGCGGGTTGAGGATGAAGTCATCGCGGTCGAGCAACTGGAACAGCGGGTTGCTCGGGTGCAGCGGCTCGTGCTCGACCACGTCCAGGGCCACGCCACCAAGGCGGTTGCCCTTTAGCGCGTCGATCAGTGCGGCTTCGTTGACCACCCCGCCACGCCCGGTGTTGATCACCAGCGCATCAGGCTTCATCAGCGCCAACTGGTCGGCGTCGATCAGGTTGTAGGTTTGCGGGGTCAGCGGGCAGTTGATCGACAGCACGTCGCAGCTTTTCAGCAGCTCATTGAGCGGCCGCACATCAGCGCCCTGGCGCTTGCCGCCACGGTCTTCGAACAGCACCTGCATGCCCAGATGCCGGGCCAGTTCAGCCAGGCGGATGGCAATCGGGCCGCTGCCGATGATCGCCAGTTGTCGACCACGCACGTCACGAATGCGGTGGTCGAAATAGATGTTCTTGAACGGCGCCTGGCCGTCGCGCACCTGGCGCATCAGCCGGGTGAAGGCGGCCGGGCGGCGGAACAGTTCGAGGATCATCGCCAGGCTGTGCTCGGCCACGGTGTTGGCGGCATAACCGGGGACGCTCGACACCTGAATGCCATGCGCCTCGCAATAATCGACATCGACGATATCGCGGCCAGTCAGCGCCAGCGAGATCATCTTCAGCTTCGGCAACTGGCGCAGGTGCTCTTCACGCAATGGCACGCTGCAGGTCAGCGCCACCGTGGCGTCCTTGAGGTGCTCCAGCACCTGGTCAGGCTGGGTATAGGCGTACTGTTGCCACTGATGCTCAAAACCTGGGCGTTTGAGCTGCGTCGAGGCGGCCAGGCCGTCGTCGTCGAGGAATACGACTTTCTCGGTCATCGTCATCGTCCTTATTTTTTCTGCGCCGGCACGTAACCGGCCGGGGCCATGGCCACCAGCTGTTTGGTGATGAACCCGGCGTCCTGATCGACGTCTTCCAGGCTCTCTTTGCGCACCAGCGCGTCACGCACCATGTGTGCCCCGAAGAAGCGGAACGGCTCTGGCGGCAGCAGTTTCATTTTCTGGTTGACCAGGCCGCAGTTGGACCACTCGTCATTGGCATGGGTGGCCAGCGACTTGATGATGCGGCTGGCAAATACGGTGGTCGCCACGCCGTTACCGGAGAAGCCGATGCCATAGCTGATGGTGCCGTGGTGGTCGAGGTAACCGAAATTCGGCAGGCCTTTCATGGCCCGGTCAATCGGCCCGGTCCAACTGCTGACCACCGGCACGTCGGCCAGTTGCGGGTACAGCCGGCGCAGTTCGGCGGCGACGCGATCGGCGGCCGGCGAGGGTTTTTCGTACAGGTTGCCGATGCGCCCGGCATAGGCGAACTGGCCCAGCGGCTTGCCGAACACCACACGGCCATCCGGGGTGTTGCGCCAGTAGTTGAGCACGGTGCGCGAGTCGGTCATGCACTCGCCGCCGCTAAAACCGATGGCATCGAGTTTGGCTTTGACCGGCGCGGTGGCGACCATGTCGCTGGACATGATCGCGATCATGCGGCGCAGCTCAGGAAATTGTGCGCCCCAGGCGTTGAGTGCCAGCACCACATGATCGGCCTTCACATGGCCTTTGGCGGTATGCACCACCGGGTTCTTGCCGCGCTCAAGGTGAGTGAACGGCGATTTTTCGAAAATCTGCACACCGAGCTTGAGCGCGACACGGCGCAGGCCACGGGCGAGCATCGCTGGCTGTACCGTAGCGGCGTTGGGGTCAAAGATACCGCCGAGCACCAGTGGCGAGCCCATGCGGCCGGCAATGGTCTGGCGATCCAGTTCCCGGAACGGGTTGACACCCAGGTTCTGCAGGCCGTCGGTCAGGACCTTCCAGGAGTTCATCTGCCGCTGGTTGGTTGCGCTCCACAGCCAGCCATCCTTGCGGTACTGGGCGTCGATGCCATGTTCCTGGCAGAAGCTGCCGATCTCGTCGATGGCCGACTCGGCGGCCTCGCAGATACGCCGCGCTTCCACGTCGCCGCAGATGGTGCGTACCGACAGGTACTTGCCCCACCAGTTGGTCGCCACGCCGCCGTTACGGCCGCTGGCACCAGAGCCGCAACGGTCGCGCTCGACGATGACGATGTTCTTTTCCGGGTGTGTCTGCTTGAGACGGATGGCCGACCAGAGGCCGAGAAAGCCGCCGCCGACAATGCAGACGTCAGCCTGGATGGATTGTTCGAGGGCGGGAGCGAGATCGCTGTCCAGATCGAGGGCCTGCGCATACCAGAATCCACGGTACATAGGAGTGCTGCCTTGGTGAGTGGTTTTTTCAGCATGATGCGCAGCCACCCGGCAGAGCGGCTATTACAGCAATGACAATTGATCGTAGGTTGCGACCGATCGTCCTTCACGTCCTGTTTATGGGGCTAAATATGATATTCAGGACAACCCGGCAGGCCTAGAATCGACACCACGGCATCGATGCCGGACGCTTGGAGATTGCCGATCATGGCCCTTGTCGATGCCCCGGATGCCGTTGCGGATGCGCCCATGCCGACTCCGGTCAAACCGGACCTGCGGGTCGGTTTCATCCTGCTCAATCACTTCACTCTGGTGCCGGTGGCAGGCCTGGTGGACTCCTTGCGCTTTGCGGCCGACAAGTCGTTTCGCAGCCAGCAGGTGCATTGCCAGTGGGACTGGATGACCTGCCATGACCTGCCGGTGACCGCCAGTTGCGGCATGCCGATTTCGCCGACCAAGCCGCTCAATGTCTGGGCGCACTACGATTACATCGTGGTCGCCGGCGGGCTGATGGGCGAGACCCGCAACCCGCCGCAGTGGCTGCTCGATGCACTGTGCGACCTGCATGCCGCCAAGGTGCCGATCATCGCCCTGTGCTCGGCGTCGTTTGTGCTCGGTAAAGCCGGGTTGCTCAACGGCAAGCGCTGCGCGGTGCACTTCACCATTCTCGATGAGTTCAAGCAGCTGTACCCCGAAGCCGTTGCGGTACTGGACAAGAGTTATGTCGACGACGGCGGCATCATCACCTGCCCCGGCGGCACCGCCATCGACCTGGCGGCCAGCCTGATCAGCCGCCATTGCGGGGCGATCCGGGCGCAGAAGGGCCTGGAATATCTGCTGGTGGAAAAACAGGCCGACACCCATACCCAGGCCGAGCCGGCTGCCCAGTCAGCCATTTACGAGAACGACCGGGTCAGCCGCGCGATCAAGTTCATGCGCGAGAACCTCGACACGCCGCTGTCGCTCAAGGAGGTGGCGCTGGCGGTCGGCACCCAGCCGCGCCAGTTACACCGTGAATTTGTCGCCAACACCCAAGAGCCGCCGGCCAACTACTGGCGTAAACTGCGCCTGGACCATGCCCGGCGGCTGTTGGTCAACACCAGCCAGAACATCACCACCATCGCCCTGGCCTGCGGCTTCTCCGACGCTTCGCACTTCATTCTGTGGTTTCGCAAACAGTATGGTGAAACGCCGTATTCGTACCGCAAGCGCCGCCATGAGGTGGAGCGGTTCAAGACCGACTGGCAGGATGGACCGGTGGGGCTGGATCCGGAGTTGTAGGCGATCAGGCTCGGCGTCGCGCTGCAAACACGGAACATTGTAGGAGCCGCTTCAGCGGCGAAGCTTTAGCTGCAAAAGCTTCGCCGCTGAAGCGGCTCCTACGAGATCGGGTAGCATTTCGGCCCGTCTGCGGCCTGCAATTGCAAGATGCCTCTCTTTCTCTTGAAGGAAATTTCCGAGAAAATCCCGACCGCTTGCGCCCGTGAGTTTCGCTATCTACCCTCTGGCCGTCGCTGTAAATCCAGCGATCAGGTTTGGTAGACCTGATGCTTACAGGCGCAAGGCGCCACCTTTTGCGAGGCGCTTTTATTCGGCCTGCTGTTATGGTGGCCGTGCGCATGGCGTCTTCGGACGCACCGGGTGCCTGTAGCCGGTTCTACCAACTTGTGCACGGTCGCCACCCGGCGTTTGGTAGCAATGGGTGACGACTCCATCAGTTCTACAGGAGTTGTACTCATGAAAAAGATCGTTCCCGACCCACCCTCGCTCGAATCGTCCCTTACCCTTGTTGAAGGCCGCCTGGCCCATGCCGTGGAGTTGCTGCGCTGCGCCACTGCCACGGTTTATGAAAGCGCCGATGCGCTGCAAGGCCCGCCGCGTCACTTGGCGATGGCCGGTATGCACCTGATTACCCAGGCGCATCTGGTGCTGGACCAGGTGCTCGATCAGTGGCCGGTCATACACCGTGAAAGCCAGGAGCAAGCGCAACTGCCGGCCTGACAGCTTCCGGGGCGAAGCATGATTACAGCAGCCCGCGCTGTACCAGCAGATTGCGAATGGTACTGGCCGCGATGGCCTGGTTAGAGCCGTCGAGCGGCCCCCCGAGGAAATGCAGGCCGACAACCTCGCCGCTGTTGAGGTCGAGCAGCGGCGAGCCGGAGTTGCCGCGCAGGGTGCTGCAATCATGCAATACCGTGCCGGTGAAGCCGCTTACCATGCCAGGTGACAAGCACTTGTAGGTGTAGAGCTCCTGAAAAATCTGCTCCATCAGTTGCTGATCTTCAACTTCGGCGTCACGCACCGGGTAGCCAGCCGCTACGACGTGGGTGTTGGTCTGGGGAGGCTCTTTGGCAAGCAGCAGCGGTTCAATCCCGCTGTCCTGCGCCAGACGCAGAAACGCGATATCCGGTTTCCAGTCGCGGGCGATCCAGAGCACTTCGCTGATCGCTACCTTGCGGGTGAGCGCATTGCCGGCCTCTGCGAGAAAGTTGATGGCCGCGCTCTGCCGCCCGCTGCCCGATGTCGCTGAGCGAAAGCGGAAGCCATTGCCGTAGGGCATGGCGAACTTGTCGGCGACATGGGCGTTGGTCACCACGATGTCCTTGCTCACCAGCCAGCCCGTGCCGGCCAGCTCGTCGTCAGCATTACCCTGCAGCTCGATCCGGCCAATGGCAGGCAGGCATTGCTCAAGACGTGTACGCGCCTGCTCAAGCCGGTGCACGAGTGCACTGGCCGAACCGTCGTTGAGTGCATGGATATCGAAACTGCCTTGGCGTACCGCGAGGGCCGGCCGACCTTGGCGCAGGATGATAGACATAAATGTGAAATCCGTACTTGCGCGGTTTAATACCGGATCACGGCGCGCAGCCGGATCGACACGTGCCCCCCCTGGGCATGCGTGCGCCACGTTCAATTATGAAACCGTGGCGCAGCATGTCAGCCTCCTTTAGCCTCTATCGACGCAAGCCTCAGTGGGAATGGGCTGAGCCTGCGGCCTTCTCGTTGCGCTTTTCGATGCCGTCCAGCCCGCCCGGAATGCCGGGATCGAAAATCTCGACCAGGCGCATCATGCCGGCGTCTTCATGGGGCAGGATGTGGCAATGCAAGACGAAGCGTCCGACGTAGCGCTCGTAATGCGAGCGCACGACGACTTCGACATCCGACTCCACCATGATGGTGTCCTTGTAGACGTCCTTCATGCCGAAATACTGCGAGGTGGGGTCCTGGGTCAGATCCTTGCCATCCTTGCCTGTTACGCGCACCACCTGGAACGGGTTGATATGAATATGGAAGGGGTGAGCGAAATCGGCGGTCCGCAGGCGCCACTCATCAGTGTCGCCAAGCTGCAGGGCGATCAGTTCGTCCGGTCTGGTGCTGAAGCGCACATCCTCGACCTTGCCCCAAGGGGCTTGCGGATCGGGATCAGACGCCACTTCGAAATCGCTACGGGAAAAACGTGTATGTCCGATTCCCGGTCCAGGGGAAGGCGGGGACATACCTTCCTGCACCGAATTATTGAAATCGAATCGCAGCAAGCGGACATTGTCCACATGCAACCAGGCATCCTCCTGCTCACGCGTGGTCTGGCCTGTCAGCCTCTCGTGCGGCGAGAAATTCTCAAGCTTCAGGCCTGCGTCGAGATCGGCCAGGATCGCTGGCAGTTTCGAGACGTCGAGCCCCTGCCTTTGACGGTCTGCGGCCAGTCGCTTGGCGGCGCTGGAGAGGGTTTCATGAATCACGACTTTGGCCTCGGGAATCTGCGGCCGGGCATCGTTGCGCTCGACCCTGACAGAGAAGAGCAGGCGCCGGCTGTCCACCGAGCCTTCCACGCTGGCCTCGCCCTTGAGGGGTGAATCAATGACGCAGTAATCCTGATGGCGCAGGTTGCCGGCAGGCTGAGGGAAAGACACCAGCACGTCACTGCGGTAGCCCGGCTGCAGGACCCGCGCATCAGTTTCCAGTGCCTGGTATCGGGTCAGCCCATCGGCAGCGATCTCGAACACCTTCAGTGGCGGGCCATCGACGTCGCAGACGCGTGCGATTGTACGGTCGTTGTCAGTGGCGGAGGTTTTGCTGAACAGCGCCTTGAGCGAGCTTGCCTCGCCTTTTTCCGGGTTTGGTTTGGCAGGATAGATCTGCACCTTGATGCTGTCATTGAAGCCGGCATGGATAAACCGCCAGCGCTCAGGCTGGCCGGCGATGACTTTCTCCTGGCCAGGCTCACTGCCAATGCCCAGCATGTCAGCGACACGACCGTTGACGGTGGTGAAGCGCCCCGAATTTGTCCAGTTTTTCGGTCCGCCCAGATTGTTGTAGTTCACGATGGCGCCGATATCGCCCTCGGCGCAATTCCATTTGTCATCTTTGGGCGTGCCGTCGGGCTTGAAGCATTCGTACTGGATCTGCTGGAGCATGAAGACCCGGTCGGGAATCGGTTTGCCGTCGGGTTTGCTCAACAACACATCAATGTCGCCGCTGCGAAAACCTTGACCGTTCGCTCCCGGAACCGGCCACCGATCGCCGTTGACGATCAATGCGCCAGACAGGCCACTGGCGACCTGCAGAGCGGTGGAGCCGTGAATGTGCGGGTGATACCAGAAGGTGCCGGCAGGATGATCAGCCGGAATGTTGTATTCGTATTCGTGTGCAACACCTGCGCCGGGATACAGGCTGCGCAGTACGTTGTCACTGTTGCCGGCCGGATTCACCCAACTGCCATGAAAGTGGTTGTTGGTGACATTGAAGCAACCGGGGCGGCTGTTAGGCGTGTTCATTGAGCCGGCATCATGCGCCGGATCGCACTCCTGCGGCGGGATCAGCTTTTCGTAAACGTCCTTGCCAAGCCCGGCCCGGGTGTAGTCCTGGCGCAGGTTGTCTGGCAGATCGTCCCAAGGCAGCAAATGATTGTAGATATCGAAGCGTACCGTCTGGCCGGGAAGTGCCTTGATCAGCGGGGCCGCGACCAGATTGCCAGGGGCATTGCTGTTATTGGGATCCGCATAACCGCGTAGCCAGACCGTGTCCTTGGTGCCCTTCTGCGGGTCCTGGATCTGGGCCTGCTTCAGACGCAGTTCCAGTTGTGCACCAGGGTCGTTCTGGCGAACGGCGGTGCGTGAGGTAACACCGGGAGCCTCACGCACACCGGTTACCGCTGCCGGCGCGTTGCGGTCAATCCCCATCCTCAGTGTCGGTGGGTTGCTGATGCCCTCCTCCTGAGCAGACAGGGCGGTAGCGACCCAGAAAAGCGATGCCAGCGACACGCCGCATCGAACCAATCCTTTGGACTGCATAGTAAGGTTCCTTCCCGAGAGATCGCCGCAAGCTGGCAATATGATATTCAGGCAGGAAATTAGCCTTTCCTTGGAAAAACGCAAGCGAATTTGAAATGTCCATCACAAGACGCCCCCGCCCAGCACCCGATCGAGTCAGGCGCTGGGCGGCTGCAGGCAATGTGAGAAAGCTGAGAAGTGCACCTGCAACGCACAAAGGCATTGAATAGACGCCTGATTCAGAGCCTTTTCAAACGGAGAACAGCTGAAACTTACTTTCCGGGGAAGTATTTGGCGACCAGCGCATAAACAATGGCTGCAGTTTCAAGATCAACTACACCGTTATAGTTCTCAGGTCTGAAGTGCAACTGAAAGGCTCTGACCAATCCATGGTAGCCACTGTCACCGGCGGCAGTAGAGGTGTCGTAGCCGTAGGTTTTTAGTTTGGCTGTTATATCAGCACGCGATGGCAGACCAGCGCTGAACTGTTGCTTGAAAGCTTGTACCGTGGCTGCGTCGTACCAGGCGCCCACGCCTGCGTCGTAAAGCGCTTTCCATGGAAAAGCCGCACCGGGGTCGCTCTTGCGGCCGGGTGAAATATCCGAATGCCCGACCACATTGACCGGGCTGATGTCCGGGTAACGTTGCAGGATATCGCGGGCCAGTTGTTTGATGGCTTCGATCTGCTCAGGATGGTACGGCGGGAACTTGAATACGCCACCTTCGTCGGTGGCCACATTGACGATTTCGATGCCAATCGAGGTGTCGTTGAGGCTATTGCGGTTGCCCCATGTGCTGACCCCCGCATGCCAGGCCCGCTCGCTTTCATCGACCAGGTTGAAGATGCGCAAGGTATTGAAACCTGCCTCCTGATAGTCATTTTCCGACGGGTCGGGGATCAAGTAGTGGGCACTGACGGCAGGGCCGGTCAGGGCATTGACCGAGCCTCGAAAACCGATGGCCGTATAGTGCATGACAAGAAAACGAACACGACGATTGAAACCTTTTATAGAGCGATAAGTAGTGCGATCAACTTCGTACACATAGACCTCCGATGGATGGGCACAACATTAAAAGCCCGGCCAAACTAGCACCGAACAACGTTTGCCACCCCATCGACTAAGTTACTACTCACAACTAACCTACTCACAATATTTCATAGGCATCCTACCGATAATATTGCCCTGCTATTTCTGCCAGTTGGCCGTTACTGATATAGCCATCAAACTGGGTGACCAGAGAGCCAATTTGGACACCCCAATGCCCGCATCCGCCCAAACACCAGCCACTCGATGGCCCAGCCGCCCTGACCTTGAACCACTGCATCAGCTCGATGACTGGCGGTATTTGCCAGGTTTCAATGGCGAACTGCCTGATCTGCTGACCGGACATTATCTGCTGGGTAATGGATACCGGGCGTACAATCCGGTGCTTATGAGATTCAATAGCCCGGACAGTCTGAGCCCATTCGGTGAGGGCGGGATCAATGCTTATGGTTACTGCAGAGGGAACCCGGTAGGTCAGATGGATCCGACTGGACACTTGCCAGTATTCCAACGATTGGGCAAATGGCTGTCATTGATCGGAAAAAAACCCAAGGCAGCGACCAATATCAAGCAAGTTACCCGCGGTATCTTCAGTTTTGAAAAAACACCGGCCAAGACAAAAACGCTTACGCTACTCGGTCATGGCACAACCAAACCGCCCGAAGGTCTGGAACCCATGCATCTGGCCATGTCCGGTGGCAACGCCCTGACGCCAAAGGCATTGCACAACAGACTTATCGCTGCGGGTATCAACACTGAGCAATACGACAAAATAAAACTGATGATTTGCTGGTCCGGTTCAGGCGACGCCGGCTCGTTTGCGGCCGCCTTCTCCAGACTCACGAATACTCCAGTCAAAGGCTACAAGGGACTGACGTTTACCAATCTGAGCCCACAGGACATTGAGGATCTGATCGCGCTTCAGTCACATGAAATACGCAAATTATCGTCAGGTAACTATGAGCGTGCGAAAGGCATATACATTTACAAGAAAAATATCAGTGCAAAGACCAGGAAAATATTCAACTACCAGCCTGTCAACTTTACACCGCTATAAAAGTCAGGCCATGTTTCCAGATGGCATACCTGATAGGCAAGGGATATACGACGCCCTTGCCCACTGCTCGACTTACTGAAACCCCGGCACTACAGATACCCGCTGGCCTGAATCTCGATCAGGTACTGCGGCGTCACCAGTTGCGCCCCCACACATGCGCGAGTCGGCGGTGCTTCGGCGGCCCAGGCGTCGTAGATCAGGTTCATGGCGTCGAAATCGGCCATGTCACTGAGCCAGATCTGCACCCGAGTCACACGTTCCTTGCCGACGCCGATCCGCGCCAGCATCGCCTCCAGCTGCCTCAGTACACACTGGGTTTGGGCGGTGATATCGGTATCGGACTCAGGCTTGAGCGCCACCATGCCGGAGGTTTCGAAGCGGTCACCGGCAATGATGATCTGGCTGGCACGGGGGCCTGCGTTGATGCGTTCGATAGGTGTCATCGCCCGCTCCTAGAACAGTACGTAAGTTTTGCGGAAGTTCTCGCGGATGTCCCACACGCCTTCGCAGTTCTCCGGGAACAGCACCGCATCACCAGCGCTGAGTTTCACCGGCTCGCCACCGTCGGGAGTGAAGATGCACCAGCCGCTGATGATGTGGCTGAATTCACGGCTCTTCAGGTGCCGACGGAACACACCGGGGCTGCTTTCCCAAACGCCGATACTGGCGCCGACGGCTTCGTTGGTCTGGTCCTGGGCGGTGCGCGCCTGGGCGATAATGTCGCCGATCGGCAGCTTGGCCGGGGCCGGCTCGCCCAGTTCGGCGTGGTCAGCGTTGCGTACGACAGTCAGTACATTGCTCATGGGTATCGGGGCCTCGTTGGCAGGGTTGAATCAGGCCCGCTCCTGCTGGCCTGCCAGCAAGAAGTCGAAGCCCGGTGCAGGTAAAAACGGGTGGCTCAGTGGCCGGCAGAACGGCTCAGCAGGGCATCGAGCACCACTTCACAAGCGGCTTTCCATTGCGCGCCGGCCTGGGAGTGGTTGAGCAGCGCCAGCCCGTCGGCGGTGTAGGTGCCCGGTGTGGCGATGCGCTCGCCGAGGGCCTTGAGGCTCTCGTGCTGTTGTTCTTCAGAACAGGCCAGGCAGTCCTTGAGGCTGCTGAGCACCAGTTGCCGGGCCTGCTGCTGCGGCAAGCCTTTATCGGCCAGCCACTCTTGCAAGTCGTGCAGCAGGAAATAGAACCAGCCGTTCATGCAGGCGGCCACGGTGCCCAGCTCGAACTGCGTGTCATCGGCCAGCACCACCAGACGCCCCAGCAACCCCAACAGCGGTTCCAGCTCAGGGGTCGGTGGGGTCAGGGCAACCGTCGACTGGCCGAACTCGGCAGCGTACGACAGCATGACGCGCACGCAACGAGCGCCCGGAAACAACTCGGCAAGCCGGCTCAGACTTTCGCCGGCCACCACCGACACCAGCCATTGACCGGGCCTGACCTGAACCTCAGCGGCCAGGCTGGCCAGGTCGGCCGGGCGCACGCCAACGACTAACAGCTGCGCCTGTTCGGCCACTGCCGCGTTGCTTTGCAGCGTGCTACAGCCGTAGTCGGCGACCAGTGCCGCAGCCCGTTCGCGATTGCGCGGCGAGAGCAGGATCGGCCCGTCAAAACCGCCGTTACGCAGCCCGCGAACGAGTTTTTCGGTCAGTTCGCCAACGCCCAGAATGCCGATGCTGTGCATATGTTGCTCTCCTTGGCGGCTCAGCTTTCCTGACCCGCACGGTGTTGGCCCAGGCGCAGGTTGAAGTTCACTCCCAGGCTCAGGAACGGCTCCGGCGGGTTGGCATTCGGCCCTTTGGAAGAGAGCAGAAAATCAATCAGTTCATCGCGCTCACCGGCCAGCCAGTCGGCCAGCAGAGTGCCGGTGATGGTGCCGCGCGTGATGCCCAGGCCGTTGCAGCACAATGCACCGTGAATGCGCGGCGCCAGTGTGCCGAAGAACGATTCATGGTTGCGCGACAGGCACATCGAGCCACCCCAGGTGTAATCGAATGGCGTGCCGGCGAGCATCGGAAAACGTCGTTCGAACGACTCGCGCTGCTGGCGTTCGGCACGCTCCAGGTATTTCTTGTGGCTGCGCCCGTCGGGGTTGAAACTGAAGCTGTTGCGCACCAGCAGGCGCTGGTCCGGGGTACGGCGCAAGGTGCTGCCGAACGGGTCCGCCGGGATAATGCCCCAAGTGCTCTTGCCACCCAGACGCGCCTGTTCTTGTTCGGTCAGGGGCCGGGTCATGCTGGCGTAGGTGAACACCGGCAGCAGGCGGCCCTTGAGGAAGCCGAAGTGCGAGGCGAAAGCGTTGTTGGTCAGCAGCAACTGGTCGGCGATCAACCGGCCGTTGTCGTGGATCAGGGTGACCTTGTCGGCGCCCTGCTCGATGCTGTGAATGCGGGTGTTCTCGAACAGCGTGACGTTGGCCGGCAGGCTCTCGGCCAGCCCTTTGACCAGTGCCGCAGGCTGCAGCAGGTAAGTGCCGGGGGTGTACAACCCGCGCTTGTAGAAGTGCGTGCCGACATGCTCGGGCATGTCTTGGCCATCGATCATCTGATAGGCCTGGCCGAGTTTTTCAAGACCGCTGCGATAGGCTTCCAGCACCGCAATGCCCTTGGGCTCGATGGCCGCCTGGTACTTGCCGGCGGCCTGCAACTGGCAATCAATGCCGTGCTCGGCAATCAATTTTTTCAGCAACGCTTGCGCGCGCAGGTTGAGCTTGAGGCTCATGCGCGCGGTGGCCAGGTCGCCGATGTAGTCAGGGGCGCCGATGTCGTGGGGCAAATCGATGGCGAAGCCGGAGTTGCGGCCCGACGCACCGAAGCCAACCTGTTGGGCTTCGACCAGCACAATCTGGTCATGGGGGTAATGCAGGGCCAGTTGCCGGGCAGCGGCCACACCGGTAAAGCCTGCGCCCAGCACCACCCAGCGTGCCGAGGTGCTACCCGAATGCGCCGGACGCACTTTGCGCCCCAGGCTGAGGTGGAACCAGCCACAACCGTTGTCGTCTGCCGGGGTTACAGTGCGCTCGAACATGCTCGAATCCTTTTATTTTGGCCACTATCGCATCGGCTGCGGGGTGAGCCATATAACAAACGGGACGAGTCATAGGAGATGTGGGTGGCGGTCAGCCTCACAGTTCTGCCAGTCGCCGGATTGCCTGTTCGCAGTGAAACTTCAGCCTGAGCATGATTGGCTGAGGCTTTCACATATGCCTGCACACAACTGGCTTTGCCGCTATCAATACGACGCCCTGGATCGCCTGGCAGGTCGGCTGCCCGGTGAAACAAGCAACGAGCAGTGTTTCTATCAGACCGAGCGTCTGAGCACAGTCGTTGAGGGACAGTGCAGCACTTCATGGCTACACACAACGCACCTGAGCCTGGCGAAACAGCAACGAGAACGTAATAAAAACAGGTACATGCTGATCGCAACTGATAAGCCGGGTTCGGCGATTCATGGCATTGCTGAGTCAGGGCCGTACACCTGTGTCTACACACCTTACGGTTATCGAAAAGCCGTACCGGGTCACTTGCAGCTGCCGGGGTTCAACCGCGAGCGGCCTGATATGCTCACCGGTCATTACTTGCTGGGCAACGGTTACCGGGCGTTCAATCCGGTGTTGATGAGATTCAATAGTCCAGACAACCTGAGTCCGTTTGGTAAAGGCGGGCCGAATGCCTATATGTATTGTGCAGGCGATCCGGTCAACCGGAGCGACCCTGATGGTCATCTGTTTCAAAAGGTACGCAAACTATGGGGATGGCTGGTAGACCCGCCCCCTGCCACAACGCTGACCAAGCTGGGCGAAGACATTTTCAGCTTTGAAAAGCTCAGCAAGAACGGCAAGACGCTCAAGATTCTGGGTCACGGAACGCCCCAGCCAGTGGCCGGTTATCACCCGATGAACAGCATCGACGGGACATTACATACGCCCCATCAACTCTATTGGAAGGCGCGCGATTCAGGCATTGATTTTTCCAGCTATGACAAGATCCACCTGATCATGTGCAATTCGGCAGTGGCGGGCGATAATTCTTTTGCCGCGCGCTTTTCAGCACTGACTCATAAACCCGTGAAGGGTTATGTCGGAACCGTCCAGACCAATCGCTGGCCAGAAGAACTCAGCACGTTCATCAGGGACAAATCCCATCTTATTAGTCAGGTGGGTGACAATCGTTATATCTATACGGGCGATATCCGTATTAATAAGCAAAACCCGTATTTTTCCTTCCACCCCGAATACACCAGCTTTACTTACCAACCCCGTCGATTTCAACGTTATCGGTATGAGCTCGATCAGGTCTGACCTGTCGACTCCGATGCCTGCTTTCATAGGCGGGGCGTGCTGCGCACGTCAATGCGGGCACGCTCGCTCGTCTCATGGTTAGCCGGTCACAGAACCCGCCGGTTTCTTGCCAGCAAAGGTATCCACCAGGCTGGCAATCACCATCTCGCCCATACGGGTACGGGTCTGCACTGTGGCGCTGGCGCGGTGGGGTTGCAGCACCACGTGCTCGTTGTCGAACAGCGCATCAGGCACGCGGGGCTCATCGACGAACACATCCAGTGCCGCACCGGCGATGCTGCCGGCCTTGAGTGCGGCGACCAGCGCGTCTTCGTCGACCAGCTTGCCGCGTGCGACGTTGACCAGGTAGCCGTACGGGCCCAGCGCTTCGAGCACGTTGGCATCGATGATCGCTTTGCCGCCGTCGGCGGCGGCGGCGAGGATCAGGGCGTCGCTGTTGCGGGCCAGTTCGCTCAGGTCGGCGACGTAGCTGTAGTTGACGTCGCTGATCGGTTGCAGGTCGGTGTAGCTGATCGGGCAGCCGAAGGCGGCGGCGCGGGTGGCCACGGCGCGCCCTACCCGGCCCAGGCCGACGATACCAACGCGCATGCCGCTGAACTGACGGGCCAGCGGTAGCGGCGCCAGCGGGGTCGGGCTGTGCTGCCACTGACCGCTGCGCACATAGCGGTCGCTGGTGCACAGGCCACGGCAGGCCGCGATCAACAGACCGATGGCCAGATCGGCAACATCGTCGGTCAGCGCGCCGATGGTGGCGGTGACATGGATGCCCAAGTCGCGGCAGTAAGCCAGGTCTACCGCATCGGTGCCGACCCCGTTGACCGCGACCACTTCGACGCGGGGCAGTTTCGACAGGACTTCACGGGTGATACCGGTGTGGCCGCCGGTGATCACGCCCCGGATGTTCGGGCCGTGTTCGGCCAGGTAGGCAGCTTTGTCGGTTTGCTGGAAGTACGGGCGAATGGTGAAGAGCTCGGCGAGGCGTTCGCGGATTTCAGGGATGAGGATCGGGCTCAGTTGCAGGACTTCGGGTTTCATGGGGTACCTCGTTTGATTCGGATAATGGGGGCGAGCGCTACGCGCTCGGTCGCGAGCAGAGCGCCCTCCCACAAATGTGGTGCGTCAAGCGTCAGCCACGGCCTACGAACGGCATTTTGGTGGCCATGACGGTCATGTTCAGAACGTTGGCCGACAGCGGCAGTGCAGCGATGTAGCGCACCGCGTCGGCAACGTGCTGGACGTCGACCATCGGTTCTACGGCGATTTCGCCGTTGGCCTGGCGCACGCCACGGGTCATGCGTTCGGAGAGTTCGGTCAGGGCGTTGCCAATGTCGATCTGGCTGCAGGCGATGTCAAATTCACGGCCGTCCAGGGCCAGGGCTTTGGTCAGGCCGAGTACCGCGTGTTTGCTGGCGGTGTAGGGCGCGGTAAAGGGGCGCGGGGTATGCGCGGAAATCGAACCGTTGTTGATGATCCGCCCGCCTTGCGGTTGCTGGCGGCGCATCAGGCCGAAGGCTTCGCGACAGCACAGGAACACGCCGTTGACGTTGGTGGCGATGACGTTGTCCCAGGTGTCGAGCGGCAGTTCGTCCATGGGCACGGCCGGGGCGTTGACGCCGGCGTTGTTGAAGATCACATCCAGGCGGCCGTAGCGTTCTTCGACGGTGGCAAACAGTGCTTTGACACTGGCCGGGTCACGTACGTCGGTCACCACCGGCGTGGCTTCCCAACCTTGCGCTGCGGCCTGTTCGGCCACATTCAGTAGCGGCTCCAGACGCCGCCCGGCGAGGACCACGCGGTAGCCGTCTTGCAGCAGGCCCAGCGCCACGGCTTTGCCGATGCCGCTGCCAGCCCCGGTGACCAGGGCGATTTTCGAGGAGGATTTATTGGACATTGTGACGCTCCTGTTGATGTTCGCTGAATTCAGGCGGCGCGCTGGCCGACCCGGACGTCGATCTGCCCGACCCCTTCTACGCCGGCGCTGATCCGGTCGCCGGGTTCTAGCGCTGCGACGCCTTCCGGGGTGCCGGTCATGATCAGGTCGCCGGGCAACAAGGTGATGCTGCGCGACAGGTGGCTGATGATCTCCGCCACCGACCAGAGCTGGCTCTCCAGGCGCGAACGCTGACGTTCGGTGTCGTTGACCATCAACCAGACTGCACCCTGTTGGGCATGGCCCTGACGGCTCACCGGCTGGATCGCGGTGACCGGTGCCGAACCATCAAAGGCCTTGGCGCCCTCCCATGGCATGCCGGCCTGTTTGGCGCTGCGCTGCTGGTCACGGCGGGTCAGGTCCAGACCTGCCGCATAGCCCCAGACATGCTCCAACGCCTGGCTTTCCGGGATGTCTGCCCCGCCGCTGCCGATGGCCACGACCAGTTCGATTTCATGGCAGAACTCTTCGGTCTGCGGCGGGTAGGCGATCTCGCTGCGGGCTTCGATCACCGCCGAGGCGGGCTTCATGAAAAACAGCGGCACACTACGACCCTGGCCGTCGCTCCAGGGGTAGTTGCGGCCGACGCAGAACACCCGGCTGACCGGAAAGCGCTGGTCGCTGCCTACCACTGGCAGGCTGGGTTGCGGAACGGGGCTGAAGACAAAATCGCTCATGGTGGTTTGACTCGGTAGGTACGGTCGACAGGTCCAGCCTAAAGCGGCTTTGCCCGGCAAAGTTGGACGAAAGCCGCTTCGTTTTGGAGTTAACAGCCTTATTGAGTCTTCAACTCGATGCGGTACAGGCGACCCAGCAGCAGCGAGTACGACAACGTGCCCATCAGCGCTACGCCGCCGATGAACCAGAACGCCAGGGCGAACGAGCCGGTGGCCTGGACGATGGCGCCGATCACAATCGGGCAGACAATCCCGCCGATATTGGCCGCCAGGCTGGTGACCCCGCCGGTCAGGCCAATCAGCTCTTTGGGCGCGACCTCCGAGACCGCCGCCCACGACGACGAAGCAATGCCCTGAGCGAAAAAGGCGATGGTCAGGATCGCAATGCAGACCAGGTTCGAGTCAGTGAAATTGACCAGCACGATGGACATGCCGAGCATCGAACCGACCACCAGCGGCAGCTTGCGGGCAAACGACATGCTGTAGCCGCGGCGGATCAACAGGTCCGAGACGATCCCGGCGAGCAGAATGCCGATGGTGGCGCCGATGAACGGCAGTACGGCGAAGATGCCCACCTTGATGGTGGTCAACTGGCGTTCTTCGATCAGGTAGGTCGGGAACCAGGTGAGGAAGAAGTACAGCGCCGAGGTGCTGGCGAACTTGCCGATGCAGATCGCCCAGATCTGCCGGTAGCGAAACAGCTCGGCAATCTGCCGCCAATTGAATTTGGTACGTTCCTGGCTGCTTTTGACCAGGCCACCACCGTCTTCGATGTACTTGAGTTCTTCCTTGCTGACCTTCTTGCAGCTCAGCGGGTCGCGATACAGAAACAGCCACACCACGCCGAACAGGATGCCGACCAGGCCGGTGCTGTAGAACACGTGGCGCCAGTCATAGGTGGTGGCCAGCCAGAGCAACGCGCCGGTGAACAGCGCGGTGCCCAGGTACTGGCCGCACACATACACGCTGCTGGCCATGCCGCGCTCGCGGGCCGGGAACCAGACCGTCACCGCCCGGCTATTGGCCGGGAATGCCGGCGCTTCCATGGCCCCGACCGCCAGACGCAGGCCGAACAGTGCCGCAAAGCCGCTGGCCAGGCCCTGGCATACGGTCACCGCCGACCAACTGATCAGCGACACGCCGTAGGTCACCCGTGAGCCGAATCGGTCAGCGATGAACCCGGCTGGCACCAGAGCGAGGGCGTAGGTCCAGGCGAAGGCGGAAAAGATCAGGCCCATCTGGATCTTGTCCAGCCCCAGGTCCTTGGCCATGAAGGGCGCGGCGATGGAGATATTCACCCGGTCGACGTAGTTGATGATGGTCGCGATCAGCAGCAGGCTGAGCATGAACCAGCGTCGGCGAGTGGGCAGCCGGGTGGTGCCGGCGGCTTCAAGGGGGGCGGCGCTGGTGGCGACAGACGCAGCCTGGGAATTGGGAAGGCTCGACATGGGTTGACCTCATTGTTGTTGGGATATCGAGGTTTTCAGGCAAGACAGCGCCGTCCCTGCGTGGCGCGCAAGGCATGGACTGTGTGTGTGGGCGATATGGGTCAGGCGCGGCGCAGCGGCCTGTCATTCAGAGGCGGCGGCGGTGGCCACCAGCGAAGCGTGGTTTTCATTGGGCGAGCACCTTGTGATTATTGTTGATAGATGTCTGCGGCAACGCTTATCAAGGTGGTCGTACGACCAAAAAAAATCAACGCAAGGGTTAGATCGTTTTTTCACCAGAGGCCGGTGTAATTCCCGAACGTCCAAAAACTCCCGCCACTGCCGGGATCCTGAACGAAAACTTAATTCTTGCTGAAAACACCGTAATAGAGCCTTTCAACAGCGAGCCGTAGCGACTATGGTGATTCACCAGTGCCTCGCGATTGTCCAAACGGAGCCGGCGAGATGAGCACCACAGTCATCGTACAATCGCTTGTCAGCTTGACCTGCGACTGTACAAAATCAGCTCTGCAACCCTGGCTGCGACATCGGGCAGCCGTCGAACAAGAAGGGAGATGAACATGCAGTCAGTCAGCCGGGTACCGACCTACGGCATGCAGCAACGCAGTGAGCGGGCGGACTTTTATATCCGCGATGAGCAGGCGCGGATCGCCGAAACCGCCCTGCACCGCCATGAATACTTCCAGATTCAGGTCAATCTCGGTGGCGATACGGTGCAGCATATCGGCTCTGTGCAGCGGCCATTTCCGCGTAACGCCCTGGCGTTTATCCTGCCGCATCGCATGCACATGATCCCGCACCCGGCCGACAGCCATTTCGTGGTGATCAATTTTTCCCAGACCTTTCTGCTGCCGCACCTGGAGTGCGACCCGATGGATCTTGAAGAGGTGTCGATCCTGCTGGCACCGGAGTTGTCGCCGTTTCGCTTTCAGGAGCATCTGGACTTTATCCTCGACCCGGATGACTTCGAGGTGATCTGCACGCTGGTACAGCAGATGCGCGACCTCGACCCGCAGCGCCAGTTCGGCAGCCGGGAAATCATCAAGGGCCTGTTACTGCAACTGATCGGCAAGGTGTGCCTGAGGTTTGCCGAGCCGCTCAAGCAACTGGCCCAGGACAACGCCGCACAGACCAGCCGCCGCGATGCGCTGACGCGCATGTCGGAGTATGTGCGCAAGAACCTCGCCGACCCGGACCTGAGCCTGACCAAGGCCGCCGCCGCGACCTACCTGTCGCCCACCTACCTGACCCACTGGTTGCGCAAGGAGATCGGCAAGACCTTCAGTGAACTGGTCCTGGAGCGGCGCATGCATGCTGCACGCAGTTATCTGCTGGGTGGCTCCAAGCCGGTGGGCGAAGTGGCGCGGCTATGTGGCTTTGCCGATGAAGCCTATTTCTCGCGGCGCTTCCGGCAGATTCATGGGTTACCGCCGGGCCAGTTCCGCCGCCAGCAGCTGGATATGGCGGTGATGCCGTAGCAGCGTAGGACCTGCTTTAGCAGGGAACTCCCCCATTCGCGACTCAAGCCGCTCCTACCGGGTTAATGCCGATCAAAGGGGAGCGGCGGTTTGCTGTTCGCTGAAATGCCCACGGGCCATGTTGATGAAGCGTGGCAGCGCCGGGTTGTCGTTGTCGTCACGGTAGACCATGTACATGTCGGCCGACAGTTGCGCATCGGCCAAGGGGCGAAACTGCAGGTGGCCGATGTACAGCTCCCGCGCCGAGGCCGGGACGATACCGATGCCCAGCCCGGCGCGCACCAGACCCAGAATCGAGTGGGTCTGTTTGAGGTAGTACAGGTAGCGCGGCAGCACCCCGGCGCTGGCGAACAGGCCGACGATGCAGTCGTAGAAATAGCGGCCCTCTTTGGGCGAATACATCACGAACGGCTGGTGCGCCAGGTCTGTGATGGCAAGCGTTTGCCGCCCGGCCAGCGGATGACCGTCAGGCATCACCACCACCAGCGGCTCGCGGCTGGCCAGTTGGTAGCTCCAGCCCGGACGCGGCTCGGCGTGGCGCACAAAACCGATGTCGATCATGTTGGCGGCCAGCGCTTCGGTCTGGTCGCTGGAGACCATTTCATGCAGCTCAAAGCCGATATCCGGCAGTGACTGGCCCGCCGCCCGAAGCAGTTCGGGAACCATGTTGTAACCACTGACCGCCGTGAAACCGATCACCAATTGCCCCGCCTCGCCGCTGGCCAACCGCCGGGCACTGTCGCTGGCCTGTTCGGTGTAGGCCAGCAGATGCTGGGCATCACGCAAGAACTGCCGACCGGCCACCGTCAGGCGTACCTGACGGTTACTGCGGTCAAGCAATTGCACACCCAGCGAGCGCTCCAGCAACTGGATCTGGCGGCTCAGCGGTGGCTGGGTCATGAACAAACGCTGGGCCGCGCGACCGAAGTGCAGCTCTTCGGCGACCATCACAAAACAACGAAGTTGGTGGAGTTCCACGATTCAATTCTTGTATCGAAACATTCAGGATGAATGTTAGACGTGAATCGATGCTTTTCCTAGGCTGTCGTCCAGTCCTCTACAACGACAACTCACAGGAAGACGATGATGACCCACGACATCCTGCTTACCCAGCCGGTCCCGGCACCGATCGATGCGCAGTTGCTACAGAGCTACAACGTGCATCGCCTGTATCAGGCCGATGATCAGGACGCGCTGCTCAATGCCGTCGGCGCGCGCATTCGCGGCGTGGTGACCGGCGGCGCCAAGGGCCTGTCCAACGCGCTGATGGACCGCTTGCTTAACCTGCAGATCATCGCCATCAGCGGTATCGGCACTGATGCGGTGGATCTCGATCACGCCGCCCAACGCGGGGTAAGGGTCACCACGACCCCCGGCGTACTCACCGATGATGTAGCCGACATGGCCATGGGGCTATTGATCATGAGCCTGCGTGAGCTGGGCGTGGGTGAACGTATCGTGCGCAGCGGCCAGTGGGGCACGATCAACCAGCCGCTGGCGCGCAAGGTCAGCGGCACCCGGCTGGGTATTGTCGGCCTGGGCCAGGTCGGCCATGCCATCGCCCGCCGTGCCCAGGCGTTCGGCATGAGCATTCAGTACAACGACCTGCGCGAACAGCCGCAGACCGGTTATCGGTTCTTTGCCGACCTGCTGGACCTGGCCCGTAACAGCGATGTGCTGGTGCTGGCGGCTTCCGCTGATCTGGGCAGGGCGATCATCACCGCAGCGGTGCTCGAGGCGCTCGGGCCGCAGGGTTATTTCATCAACGTGGCGCGCGGCAAGCTGGTCGACGAACAGGCGCTGATCACCGCCCTGCAGACCCGCACTATCGCCGGGGCCGGGCTGGATGTGTTTGTCGATGAGCCCAACGTACCGCAAGCCCTGCGCGAGCTGGACAACGTCGTGCTGCAACCGCACCGCGCCAGTGCCACCGAACAGACCCGCCTGGCCATGGGTGAAATCGTGCTGTCGCACTTGCAGGCCTGCTTCGCCGAACCGCAACTGCGGGCAGCCGTTCCGGCCTGATGCCCGCTTCTCCAGCCAATAACAACACAGCCCCTTGAGGGCATCGGAGAACACCATGAATAGCAAGACTGCGCCCATTGAGGCTGCGGTGGCAGAGACTCGCGTCGGCCGCCAGCGCTTTGTGATTCTCGCGCTGATTTTTGTCGTCACCGTACTCAACTACGCCGACCGCGCGACCATGTCGATTGCCGGCACTGAAGTGGTCAAGGAACTGGGGCTGGACCCGATCATGCTCGGCATGATCTTTTCGGCCTTCGCCTGGGCCTACGCGCTGGGGCAGATCCCCGGTGGCTGGCTGCTGGACCGCTTCGGCGCACGCCGGGTGTACGGCTGGAGCCTGTTTCTGTGGTCGCTGTTTACCATGCTGCAAGGCACGGTGGGCTGGATCGGCCTGGTCGGTTCGACAGCGGCTATTACCTTGTTCGGCATGCGTTTCATGCTGGGTCTGGTCGAGTCGCCGGCCTTCCCGGCCAATAACCGCATCGTCGCCAGCTGGTTCCCGACCCGCGAACGTGGCACGGCTTCGGCGCTGTTCAACTCGGCGCAGTACATGGCCGTGGTGGTGTTTGCGCCGTTGATGGCCTGGCTGACCCACAGCATGGGCTGGGAGCATGTGTTCCTGTGGATGGGCGGCCTGGGTATTGTCGCGACCTTCTTCTGGTTCGCCCTGTACCACGACCCGGCCAGCCACCCGCGCCTGCAAAAGGCCGAACTGGATTACATGCGTGAAGGCGGCGCACTGGTCAGCCTGGAAACCACGCGCAAAACCGAAAAACCCAAACTGAAATGGGCCGAGGTCAAACAGCTGTTCACCAGCCGTACCCTGTGGGGCATCTATCTGGGCCAGTACTGCATTACTGCCCTGACCTACTTCTTCATCACCTGGTTTCCGATCTACCTGATCAAGGGTCGCGGCATGACCATCATGGAGGCCGGCTGGGTTGCGGCACTGCCCGCGATCTGCGGTTTTTCCGGCGGGGTGTTGGGCGGCGTGGTCTCTGACTGGCTGATCCGCCGCGGCGTCCACCCTTCGCGCGCGCGCAAGACGCCGTTCGTGATCGGCATGGCGTTATCGGCCACGCTGGTGTCGGCCAATTATGTAGACGCCAACTGGATGGTCATCGCCCTGATGGCAATGGCGTTTTTCGGCAAGGGGCTGGCCGCCGTCGGCTGGGCAGTGCTCTCCGATACCGCACCGAAAAACATGGTGGGCCTCAGTGGCGGCGTGTTCAACGGCATCGGCAACACGGCGGGGATCATCACCCCGGTGGTGATCGGCTATTTCGTCGCGACCACCGGTTCGTTCAACGCCGCACTGTGGTTCGTCGCCGCCCACGGGCTGGTCGCAATCCTGGCCTATACCGTGATTGCCGGGCGCTTCGAGCGGGTGGAGATAGCCAAATAACCCGCACTGCCGGGGTCAGGCATCCGACGCAGCCTCGCCAATATGGATGGCCAGCCATACGGTGGGCTGCGCCGGGTCGGTAAAGGTGACGCGGTGTTGCCTGCCTGCCGGAATGAACAGATGATCGCCAGGCGCCAGGGCGGTTTCGACATCGTCCATCAGCACCCTGGCCGAACCGCTCAACACCACGACCCATTCATCATGGGCCTGCTGATACGGACGCTCAGGCGGCGTGACCTGCCCTTGGGAGACGATCCGCTCGACCCGACAGCCTGGCCTGACCAGCAGATCGGTGAAAACCTCTGCCTGACGGGCATCGGGAAGCGGGGTGAACAGGTTGGTGGGGGTCGGCATGGGGGCTGGCTCGTGCGTGAAAGGCTGGCGCCCAACCTTACCGCAGGAGCGGCCGGGCGGCGATCCGCTTTAGCTGCAATACTGTTCAGTTAAGTACTGCATGCCTTTGTAGGAGCGACCTTGGTCGCGAAGAGGGCGGCACATTCGCAGCAGATGTAGTGTTTTTACTGGCCTCTTCGCGAGCAGAGCTCGCTCCCACTGTGGGCATACCGTGCTTAAGTGACCAGTATTGGCTTTAGCTGCGATGATGCCTTCGCGGCTAAAGCGGATCGCCGCCCGGCCGCTCCTACAGTTACCGGTCCAAGCACCATCAGCTCAGATGAAAGCGTGCGGTGTTGTCGTTCAGTGCCCGGCTGCCTTTGCTCAGGGTATCGGCGGCCTGGTTGACTGCACGGGCGCCGTCGAGCAATCGACCGGCAGCCTGGTCGACCTGCTGGATACTGCCACTGACCTGGTCAGCCGTGGAGGCTTGCTCTTCCACCGCCGTGAGGATTTGCGCCAGGGTGTCGGTCACGCTCTGTACTGCGCTGGCGATTTCGCCCAGCCGCACACCCAGGCCGGTCACTGACTGCGCATCGTCCACGGCCTGGCCACACGCGGCTTCCATCAACTGGACAGCCTGGGTCACGGTGCTGCGCAGGCTGTCGACGGTGTTGGCAATCTGTGCAGTAGAGGCCTGGGTTCGCTGCGACAGGCTGCGTACTTCATCGGCCACCACGGCAAAGCCGCGCCCCTGTTCGCCCGCCCGCGCCGCCTCGATGGCCGCATTGAGCGCCAGCAGGTTGGTCTGTTCGGCGATGCCGCGAATGGCATCGACCACCGACTGGATCTGCTGACCTTGCTCGCTGACCCGCCCCAATGCCGCCGCAGTGTCGGTCAAACGGCGATTGAGTTGCTGGATACTGTCGGTGGTGCGCTGGCTGTCGCGGCTGCTCTCTTCGGCAATCTTGCGGGTCTGCCGGGCACTGTCGGAAGCCTGCTCGCAGCTCTTGGCCACGCCCTGGGAAGTGGCGGCCAGCTGTGTGGCGGCTGCCGCAATCTGGCTGATCTGTTGCTGCTGGTCCTCAACCTCGCCCAAGGTGTCGTTGGACTGCGCATTGAGGGTCTGCACGGCCGAGCCCAGTTGCAGGGTCTCGTGATTGACGCCCAGCAGGCTGGTCCGCAATTGCACCACCGCGACGTTTAGCGCCTGGCTGATGACAGCCAGTTCGTCGCGGCCCTGTACCGAAACCTCGACGCACAGGTCGCCGTCGCGCAGCGACTCGGCCAGGGTGGTGATACCGCTGGCACTGCGGCGGATCGACGCTTGCAGGCAGGCAAACAGATAGAGCGCAGCGATCAGCAACACGCCGAAGGTCACCCCGACCGGGATAAATTCCCGATTGGACTTGTTGTGGTAGTAGCCCAGGCGCTCGTTGAGCGACACCAGAGACTGATTTCGCAGCCCGGCCATCTCGTCCAGCAGGCGGTCGGCACTGCGCTCGAACTCCGCCGGTTTGAGCTTGATCGTGCCGCCAAACACACCATCATCGAGCACCTTCAGTTCTTCCGCTAGCACCTGCATGCTCGCGGCGTAGCGGTTGGCCCAGGGTTGCAGCTCTGGCGGCAGCCGGGTTTGCAGAATGTTTGCAGTCTTGACCATCTGGTCGCGGGCATCGTCAATGCGGCTGCGCAGGTCACGCATCTGCAGCCGGCTTTGCAGGCTGAACTGGCCGCTGACCACGGACGTCTGGCCAACACTGGCCATGCGCCCGATGCGCTCGATCAGGTCGGGGGTCTGCTGGGTGGAGAGCTGCATCAGCAGGTAGGTTTCCAGCCACGGATCCAGGATCAGGCCGGTGTCGATCGCGACCTGTTCGCGCACACCTTGCACATGACTGATCGCGGCGGTGAAGCGCTCATAGCCATCCGGCCACCAGCCCACACTGCGCAGCGATTGCGTATCCATACCGGCAACAGAAGCCTCCAGCACCTTGTAACGGGCAAAGGTGTCGGCACTGGCCTGTTCCGCCTTCAGCGAAGCGCCGAGGCGTTCCAGCGCCTGCTTGATGCGCGGCACCGCAGCGTCGATCTGCTCCATGATCTGCCGCGCTTCGGGGGTCGGCTCACGCAGGATGTCCACGGCCTTCCAGCGCGCCGCACGGTCGCGCTGGGCAACCAGTTCACGATCCAGATCTTCGAGCACCAGCAACTGGCGCACGCCCGATTGCTCGCCAGCGATCACTGCCAGCTTGGCGCGATATTCACTGCCGATCATCCACAGGCTGCCCACCAGAGGCAGCATGAACAAGAGAAATAACAGCTGAAACTTGCGAGCAAACCCAAAGCGCCCCAGCAGGCGCATACCCGGCGACAACAAGCTGTCCATGGACTTCCCCCAACACGTGGATACCTTTGCGGCACAGCCTGCTCAGGTATCTTTCTTATAAATTAGAAGCAAAATGCCATGCTTATGTTTCCGATTCAGGTCGACATCTGTCCAATGCTACGGACACGACACCGACCCGCCTGAAAACGTCATGGCAATTCGATAGCAAGATCCGGACCGAAGCGCATCGGGTAATGATCAATGGCACCCGCCTGACGCCCACGACCAAAAACGCACCATTTGTGTGCGCAGTTACACAGCAGACGTCACTGGAAGAAACAACCGGTGGGAAGGCAACGACAGGGACCACAGCGCAAATCGCTAAGCGATTGATCGTATGGAAATATTTTTAAGATATTCGCTTGACACCTATCTGATATCGGCGAATAATGCGCGCCACTTGGCTACATAGCTCAGTTGGTTAGAGCATAGCATTCATAATGCTGGGGTCCGGGGTTCAAGTCCCTGTGTAGCCACCAAATAGCTGTTTTGGGTTGTCTCAGACAGTCTCAAAACAACCGGAAAAGCCCGCCCTGTGCGGGCTTTTCTGTTTCTGGGCGTCTTATCCAGTATCACTCTATACCGCAGCGTCTTGTATGCCCCTGTGTATGCTTTGCCAGAAATTGAACTGGAGGCATACAAGGAATGAAGCGCTCGGCTATCAAGCGTCGCCCCCTCTCTGATACCACCCTTGCGGGCCTTGAGCCTGAAGCTGGCGTGTACCGCGAGCTGGACAGTCCTGGCTTATATTTCAGGGTCAAACCCGGTGGTCAGAAGTCATGGGAACTGCGCTACAAGAAACCTGACGGCAAATGGTCATGGCTTGGCTTGGGTGGCTACCCCGAAGTCAGTGGTGCACTCGCCCGCCGCAAAGCATCCGAACTACGAACGGATGCATCAGAAGGCAAGAACCCCATCACATCGAAAAAAGCCCGGCAGGCTGCTGACCTGGCAATCGCCAATGAGACATTCGAAGTATTAGCGCGGGAGTGGCATCGCTCTCGTTTACCTGGATGGGATGCAGGTACTGCCAAACGGATCATCGGCGCATTGGAGCGTCACGTCTTTCCGTCATTTGGAAGACGTGACTACACCGGCATCACCTCCATGGAATGGATGGACCTGCTCAAGGGTATGGAGCGCACCGGCATCCTTGAGCAGATGAGTCGAGTGCGTGCCTACTGCAAAGATGTCTACGATCTGGCCAGGGTAACCGGCAGAGCAGTGAACAACCCCCTCGAAGGTGTTCATAAATTCCTCGCCGCAGGTAAAGCCGAGAACTATGCGCACGTACCCATTGGCGAACTGCCCGGCCTGCTACGAGCCATACGCTCATACCCACATGCCAAAGATGTATGTCTGGGGCTTCGTCTACTGACACTGCTTGCGGTACGACCCAGCGAACTCAGAGAGGCACATTGGTGTGAGTTCAACCTGAGCAAACGTCTGTGGACGGTGCCGATCGAACGCAAAGGACGCAAGAAAGGCCGGGAGCATGTCGTGCCCCTGAGCAAGCAAGCCATCGATGCATTGAAAGAACTGCACTCCCTTACCGGCGGCCACACATTGCTCTTTCCAGGCAGAAGCGACCGCACCCAACCCCGCAGCGACACTGTATTCCTGATGGCCCTACGGCGCCTCGGCTATGAAGGCCGACAGACCGGTCACGGGTTTCGCCATATCGCCAGCACCATTCTCAATGAGCATGGTTTTCCTGCTGACCATATCGAAGCTCAACTTAGCCACAAGGCACAGGGGGTACGCGGTATCTACAACAAGGCTCAGTACCTGGAGCAACGCATGTCGATGATGCAGTGGTATGCGGATTACCTGGATTCGATCGAACAAGGCAACGTCGTTCAAGCCAGATTCGGCAAGGTGGCTCAGGGATGATTACACCTATACCCCAAAAATGCGGTGTTCCTGGTGTTCTTGGTGTTCCAAAAACGCTGCACGCCACGTTTTTAAAGGTCTCCAGCCATGGAACACCTTTGCGAAACTCAAAGAACACCAACTATCCAGAACACAATTGGTGTTCCAGCCACTGTGCCCTTTTAGCTGAAGGCCAACACCGAAGATCAAGGTCAAACGCCAGCGCGATGGGGCGACTCGGCTACAGGGGCGTGGGGCTATGAGCAGCGGAACATTTTTCAAAGACTGCATCATCGAAGCGGAAATCCTTCTGGATTCGTCTGAGATAGAACACCTGATTGAAGTGCTGCGTGAGGACACCAAGCTGTTGCATGGCGATTACCTCGACGAAAGCGACAAGACAAGAATGGCACGCTTTGGGCCAGCGGCGATGGTTGCGGAACGGTTGCGACAAGCCATTCGCAACTGCTTCTGGGCAACGGAGCATGAGCCAATGGATACCTTGGACACTATCCAAGTGGTTGCCGACAGATACTGCCGATTCAGCCATGCTGAATGCCTGACTGACGCCCTGAGACTGGCATACATGGCTTCCACCCAGGGGTTATGCAACGAAGAGTTCTGGCGGTTACGCGCTCGACTTGAGCAGATCACCAGTACAGCGCTGTTTGGCGTTTCCGGTGCACCTTCGGCTTCTGAACTGAACAAGGCAAAGGAAATCGGGGCCGCAGAGCGAAACACGGAGGTCGCACGCTCAGGCGGGAAGATGAGAGCGGAAAAGCTGTTCGGCCACTTCAAGAAAGAGGCACTGAAATCTCTCGCTGAACGAGCTTATGACCTCGCTGGACGTCGCCTGAAAAAGGCCGCCGTCGCACGTGCGATCCTCAAGAACGACTTGGAAAAAATGGCCGAAGCGCTCAAGCAGCAGAATGCCGATCTGAACAAGGCCCTACCCACACTTGCCACCATCGAAAAATGGATTGATGCCCCCTACAAGAAACTGCCGATGAACCATGCGCCTGCTAAGCAAACACCCGATGCCTGCCCAGCAGACAAGTATTTTCGATAAGGGATGAATCCTAATGTGTGCCCCGTGGATCACTAGAGAACGCGGAGGCACCAAATGCAATACCCATCCCCCTCGTCAACCTGGGCGACGCTGCCCCCCGAAGAGCTGCTGACACCTGAGGCCGTCGCATCACTCATGGGGATTTCGGTCAAAACCCTCGCCACCTGGCGCAGCACAGGCCGGCACAACCTGCCTTACATTCGCTGTGGCTCGCGCATTCGCTATCGCATTTCCGACGTTAACGATTGGCTCCTTGAGCGGGAACACTTCGGCCCGCCTCATCAGCAGGAGGCCTGACCATGAATCGCCACGCGACCAATTCTGGCGCACCTCAGACCGCATCCGACTCTGCAACCCTGTGCAGGATTCGCCCGACACGCGGCTCACTCAATAATCCAGAAACCACACTGATACGCATCACTGACGTTATGGCAATGGTCGGCCTGTCGCGCCCCACCATCTACAAGCTGATGCAGCGCAGAGACAGTGGTTTCCCGCTGCCGGTCAAGCTAAGCGATAGCACGGCGAGAGGCGCACCCGTTGCCTGGGTGTTGAGTGAAGTTCAAGCATGGGTACGCGCACGCATCGCAGCGCGCAAGGAAGTAGCAGCATGAAGACCGACAAGCAATTGAAAGCCCGCATACAGCCTTTTGAAATCCTATACGAAATCGGCTTTTCAAAAACGCGCACCACATGGCTGGAAAAGCTGGCGCTGAAACATCGAAAAGCTGGCCGGTGGATCGGCGTCATCAGTTGGCCTGACGGCGTCTTTTCAGTGCTGGCAGCAGACGGTGGTCCCGTGCGCGCGGCTGACCTCTCACAGGCTGAACAGCAACACATCCATGACATGGCGGAACTCATGACCGAAGAAGAGCTGTTCCCCTTCCAGCACCTGCGTCCTGCGAACCACGCCTAAAAAACAAAACGCCTCTGGCTGCAACCAGAGGCGTTTGAGGTAGATCGTCATGCCGACCCAATTTACATCCAATCGTCTTGCGTCTCAAACCGGCAGCACGTCTCACAAGGTTGCGATACGTGCGTCATCCGGTTACCCTTCTGCCTTGGTTGAAAAACCAGAAAACGGACTTGGCGGTCCGAAATCGAAAGGCGCAACAGCGCCCCAAAACCCATTGCAGGCGCTTTTTTTGTGCCCGCAATATCGTGTTATGGCGGGTTGCGCAGGGACTCCTTCGGGGGTGCCGGGTTCCTTTCGTCCCGGTCCGCCAACCTTGTGCAACCCGTCACCCTCAATCTGCTTGGCGGCAGACGGTGACGGTTACTTACGAAGGAACCGCACCAATGCACTACCTCGCTATAAATCCGTCCAAAAAACGCGCGGCAGCTCATCGCAAGATGGCTCTGAACGCCCTCCACGCCGATTCCTCGCTTTCCGTACGTCTCGCCCGCTACAACGCCCACATGCAAAAAGCACGCGCCCTGGAAACTTCTGGAGGTGCGCAATGAACACCTGCCAGTTCGCCCTGCCTGAACACCTGCTGCGCGTGGCCAACGACGTAGAGCCCGGCATACCGATTGACGCCATTACCTGTGCAATTGATCGTGCGGACGCCGTACTATGCCTGCTGGAAGACCACTTCGACGGTGACAAACCGCCCCTCTCAAGCCACATCATTTCATCGGTCCTGTGGGATGTACGCGGCACCCTTGGACTTATCAAGACCCTGGCACTGCACGGTGACGCCACCTCACATCACCACAAGCCTGCGGAGGTTCGGCCATGATCCCGACCACCGTAGGCAGCACCTCATTTTTTCCATGCAACCATCAGGGCCAGCACCTGTTTCGAGTCAACGCTGATATCCCTATTGCTGACGCGCTGCTGTACGCCTCCAACTTGCAAACCTGTGTTAACCAGCTCTCTCTACACGTCGCCATGAACGGTGACAGCGAGCACTTCACTTGGGCGCTTCATCACCTGGGCGAAATGGCCAAAGCGCTCACCGATGAGGCCATCACCGTTGTTACGGAGGCGCGCTCATGAAACCCACTGGCAAACCAGCAAGGCCGCGTTTCGCAGACGTCAAAGCAGCAGCCTTACGCGCCATAGATCAGGTATTGAACCACTGGCTGCCCAGCGGCCAACGAGTCGATGGCGGCAAGGAATACACCGCCCCCAATCCGACTCGCACCGACAAACACGCAGGCTCACTCAAAATCAATCTGGCAAAAGGCACTTGGGCTGACTTCGCAACAGGTGACAAAGGCGGCGACCTGATTGACCTGGTGCGCTATCTGGACGGCTGCACCGATATCGAAGCCTGTAACAAGCTTGCGGTCTTCCTGCATGTGCAACCTCAAACACCGAATACGCCTACAGCGTCGAACAAACCAAAAACCGGAGAGTGGCAACCTGTACAGCCCATACCCGACGACGCCATGAGCAAGATCCCGAAAGCGCATCGTCAGCACGGCTCCCCCTCGAAGGTCTGGCTTTACCGTAATGCCGAAGCTCGCCCCCTGCTGGCCCTGTACCGCTTTGACGTGCAAGCAGATGGCAACGGTCAATCGGGGAAGGTGTTCGCGCCGTTGACCTGGTGCAGGAACACCGCCACAGGCGTGCATCAATGGCGCTGGCAGGGATTACCAGAGCCTCGCCCGCTACTGCGCCTTGATGAACTGCATCGGCGCTCTACAGACCCTGTGGTCATCTGCGAAGGTGAAAAATCATCTGACGCCGCCGCCACGCTTCTGCCGGGCCACGTCGCTACATGCTGGCTCAACGGCACGAATTCATGGCGCAAAGCTGACTTCACACCGCTCGCCGGGCGTGACGTGCTGCTATGGCCCGATAACGACGCGCCGGGCCTGAACTGCATGGATGGCCTCGCTGAACACTTGCGCAAACTCGGCGCAGCATCGGTGAGGATGCTGGCGCTAACGATGATGAGCCAGCGCCCAGGTGCTGACGGCGATAAGCCAACCCTCAGCCCTGGCGGCTCGTGGTGCGAAGGCGATGACGCCGCTGATGCTCTGCACAAAGGCTGGACCGCCGACCACTTTGCCGAACTGTTGCGTACCGGGGAGCTGTTCACCCTGTCGCCCGCTACAAGCGACCGCCCTGCCGTTAAACCCACACCCGCCAAGCCATCTCGTAAGCAGCAAGCCACCATACTACCCAACGGATTCCGCCTCACCGCCGATGGCGTGTTCTATGCGACCGACGACGGCGAGGCCCGCCATGTGTGTTCAAGGCTTGAAATCCTGGCTCGCACACGCGACGACAAGGGCCATAACTGGGGGCTTCTGGTCGAATTCGACGACCCGGACAACCAGAAGAAGCGCTGGAACATCCCTCAACGGTGCATGGCCGGTGACTTCGGCAAAGACGTGCTTGGCCCCTTGGTTGACATGGGGCTACGTCTAGCTGGCACCCGCTCCGGCCGCAACGCCCGAAACGACCTGCAGAGTTACCTGCAAGGCTACGACAGCACAGAACGCGCCCGGCTGGTCACTCGGCTCGGGTGGCACGGCAACGCCTACCTGTTGCCAGACAGGCAAGTAGGCACCAGCGCCGAACATCTGCACTTCTACGAAGCGGGCGCGCAGATGCCACCCATCGAGCAGTCAGGCACGCTGGAACAATGGCAACAGAACATAAGCGCCCTATGCGCCGGTAACCCTCGATTGGCTTTCGTGGTGTGTGTAGCGCTTGCTGGTCCACTACTGCACATGCTGGGTCAGGAGTCAGGTGGCTTTCACTTGTACGGCGACAGCTCAGGGGGCAAGACCACGCATTTGCAGGTAGCCGCATCCGTTTATGGCGGGCCGCGTCTGGTGCGCTCATGGCGCTCAACAGACAACGCCCTGGAGTCCATTGCCGCAGCGCACTCCGATGGGTTGCTGGTCCTGGATGAAATCGGCATGTGCGATCCACGCATCATCGGTGAAACCATATACATGCTTGGCAACGGCACCGGCAAAGCACGGGCCAATGATCGAGGACAAGCGGGCCGACAGGTGCAGGAATGGCGCTTGCTGTTTCTCTCAACAGGAGAAAAGACCCTCGCCCAGCACATGGCCGAAGCCAACAAGGAACTCAAGGCGGGTATGGAAGTACGCATGCTGGCCGTGCCTGCCGATGCAGGGAAGGGGCTGGGCATGTTTGAAAACCTGCATGGCTTCGACGACGCCGCGCTGCTTTCTGACTCGCTCAAGACCAAAGTGGCCAAATACTACGGGACTCCACTTGCCACCTTCCTGTCGGCCCTCTGTGAACCCGGCAAACTCGACGCCTACCGCGTAATGCTACGCAGAACACAAGAGCGCTTCGTGGCAGACACCCTTCCAGCCAACGCCAGCGGCCAAGCCCAACGCGCCGCCGCTCGCTTCGGCCTGGCTGGCGCGGCAGGAGAACTGGCGACCGGGCTGGGCATAACCGGCTGGCCCGACGGAGAAGCCCTGAACGCCGCCAAGACCTGTCTCAATGCATGGCTGGCCGAGCGTGGCGGCGCGGGCAATATGGAGGCAGAAGCGATTGTGGCGCGGCTACGCGGGATCATCGAGCGGTATGGGGAAAGCCGGTTTACACGATGGGATTCAGTTGCTGCCAAAACGGATGACCATGCACCGCGCACAGCAGATCGGCTGGGGTTTCGGCGGACCATTCAGCATGGGGTGGGAGATATGCTGCATACGACGGTGACTTACTTTTTCTTGCCAACTGCTTGGAGAGATGAAGTCTTTAAAGGTATGAACTTACGAAGCGTCAATAGAGAACTGGTTACACGAGGTATATTGGAGCCTGGCACCGATGGAAAAGCAGCACAATTGTTGACTCTGCCAGGAATGCCCAAAGGCCGCACATACTTAGTGAGCGGCCAAGCCTTTGCAACAGAAAAATAGAGATATTACTTCAACCAAAAAAGATGACTCAGCCTGAAGGCGTCAACAAGAAACCAGCCTACGTCGTGAAACTTTCAGGCGTCATCTCCTACCGCGTGCAATTTTATCCTGCCCCTACCTTGCTAAAAAACTTACGAGCACTCAGAGATACCCTATGAGCCTGACCCAATTCGGTGACTCTAACGACCGTAGAATTATCGCCCCGCCTCTCAAGCAAGCCATAGAAAAGATAGTAACGACCTCGTTCACGCCCCTGCCACTCTTTGCCCATAACGACCTCACGGTCACAATAAATCGCAAATTTGTGCCCAGGCGAAGCGAAATTGTAAAAATACTTAAATTTTCCGCTCTCAATGCTTGTTGGCACTCCATATATCAGCCAGCTTTTCCCAATGTATCTTTCGCTATTTTTCTGCAATTTTTCCACAGAGATAATCAGATCACCAATACGAGTCGCTTCATGGCCTGGGAACTGCACGTTTATGTCAAGGGATTTTCGAGCTACCTGCAAGAGTCTAGACACGGTACTAAAATTACCAGCCTTTAATAAAGATCCATCCTCACCAAACGTCAGTTCACCACCAGTTCTGTTACCAGTAGATCCCCGAGCAACCTCACGCTTGCCTTTTTTGTCTTGATCACCATCTTCATCCTCATCACCACCGTCATCATCCTCTACACTTTTCCACCCATTGAAGTTAATGAGATTGATCGCTTTTTTCGCTTTTCCATCCCCGTCACCAGCCTTAGTCCCTCCAGCTTTACGGTACTCACATTTGATGTGTTCAAAGTCTTTCAAGTGAAAGAAAAACCCATCAACATTGTCTTTGCGCTTAGCCTTCTTTCGCGGTTGCCGACTGCACATCACTCCACATTTTGGGCAGTAAATTGCACCATGATGCAGCTCATCTATGTAGCTTTCTGGAGACACCTGATGCTCATGGACGAGCAGTGTTATATCAACCATTTTAGGTTGGTCTTCTACAACATAGAACACGACGAGGGGGATCGATATTTGCGGCATAAGTCCCTTGCCTTACTGAGGGGCGAATGATGAGCATACAATGACAAGTAGCCACTAGCCACCATCCAAACCTTTTCTCGATATCAACAAACGACCGTTTTATGACACCACCCAAAAGCCGCCCCATTCTGGTATCAACAAATGTCATTTACAGGTTTATGACACCAACCTATAATGATCCCACGTTTTAAGACACCAAAGGGATCAGGTGATGAACCGAGTCTTCGCATACGGACGCGTCTCCACCTTGGAGCAGTCCACCGACAACCAGCTGATGGCCCTCCAGCAAAAGGGCTTTGAGATTCAATCACACAGGTGGTTTGCCGAGCAGGTATCGGGAGGCACGCCAGCCATGCAGCGTCCCGAGTTCTCCAGGATGACGGATCGGATGGAAGCTGGAGACATGCTCGTGGTCCTCAAACTGGATCGCTTGGGTCGAGACGTACAGGACGTGCTGGCCACCATCGAGATACTGGCCGAAAGGGGCATTCATGTACGCAGTGTTGACCTGGATGGTGTGGACCTCACCAGCGCAGCCGGAAAGCTGCAACTTACCGTTCTCGCCGCTGTGGCCGCATTTGAACGGGATCGCATCAGAGAACGGACAAAAGAAGGCTTGGCACGCTCAGATAAAAAAGGAGGCCGGCCCGAAGCGACCGGGACAACCAAGCTTGTTCAGGCTTGCAAGAGTCGCGGTTTGAGCCAGAGCCAAAGCGTCTCAGAGCTTGGCCTGAGCCTGCCCACGATCAAAAGACACTGGAACAAGTGAACCTGTAGCTATCCCGCACAGACTGGGCGAGCGGTCAGCACGACTGCTCGCCAGACCAACTCGCCCACCCCTCCCTCCTGTTGGCCAGCTCAACTGGCCGTTCGCAAACTCTGTGTTAGCCACCCGATGACTCAGGAACACCTTTGTTGCTTTTGAGGCTTGGTGTTCTCTGCTTTTATCAAAGGTGTTCCATGGCTGAAAGCCCCGGCCTATAAGGCTTAGCGCATTATCGGAACACCAAGAACACCAAGAACACCAGCTTTTCCGAGGGTAGATCAAAACAGCCCCACGCCCCAGCACCAGAAGCCAGCCAGCAGCGGCGTAAGTCTCCGGGGTGCAACTGGGCGGATGGCCAACATGTCAGCCGCGTCCGTACCCTAGGGGGTGCAAATGTTTTTTGAGCCCTTACAGTTAGACCGAGTCCTCCACTCTCCTTGCAAAATGCGGGAAAAATAGGGGTGGCCCCCTTGCGTAAGGCGGATGGTAATTACGTGTATGCCTCTATGTATGCCTCTATGTATGCCTACACCCTTGACCCATAAGAAATACTCAATAAAATCAGTCAAATACCGCTCAGGTTCAATTTACTGTGTACCACCAAGTTCACAGTAAAGCCCGCCTAGTGCGGGCTTTGTTGTTTCTGGGGATCTGCAATCGCTCTTCCCCGCGCCCGCCCTGCCGTTTACGCTCATTCAAATAACGCCCTGCTCCATCGCTCAGGTAAAGGAATCCCTATGCGCTGTGCTTTAGCTCTGACCTTGTTCTGCCTGCCCGCTGTCGCTTCTGCCGATTGCACCGCACAACTGGCCGGTTGGGCGAAAAAGCTGCATCCCGATCTGGCGTTCTCTGCCCAACATTCGGTGTGCAAGGCCTCTCCTGTCGATGCCAAGCGAACCCTGGCAGCCTTGGCGTTTGTTGAAAGCGGCGATGAGGAGGACGGCGCGACCTACGGGCTGGAGGTTCTCAGCGCTGTAGGTGGTCAGATCGAGCAGCATGTCTATGAAAGTGCGGCGATCAGTTCCGATGCAGTGCGCTTCGAAAGTCTGAGCCTGGACACCGCACGCTATCACCTGACACCTGAGCTGCGCGCATTTGGGGTGCGTGCCAGCTATGTCGGCTCATCACGCGTGAACCCATTCTCCTCCACCGACCTGAGCCTGTATGTGCTCGACGGCGCCAAGCCGCGCAAGGTTCTGGACAAGCTGGAAGTACAACGTTCAGGCGGAGAGTGGGATGGCAACTGCCAGGGCGAGTTCTATGACATCACCAGCAGCCTGGCGATCGACAACACGCTTAGCCATGGTTATGCGGGCCTGGCGGTGACGGAAAAGACGGTAGAGTCGCGCTCGTTCGCGAAGCACGACGATTGCAGTAACAGCGAGAGCAAGCCGGTGACCAAGAGGTACCTGGTGACCTACGATGGCACCCACTATGTAGTGCCAGGCCAGGGCAAGCATCAGTGATGCCGAATGGGCCTGGGTGAAATCGGCAGCGCATCACATTTCTGACGTGTTGCCCGCAAACAGCCAGGGATGCGGGACGACATATCGACAGACTTGGACTAGATTAGTGAACGCTCTCCTATTTCCAAGCGCCCGGCACCCGCAGTGCCAAGGATGCCCAGATGCTGCTTTCCCATGCCGATCTGCGCCACATCATGGAAACCGCGTTCGTCCCGTCACTGTGCAAGTGCACCATCACTGCCGACGGGCTGATGAGTCTCGAACTGAGTCATCCCAGAACCCAGGCTGAGGAATTCAGCCTGAGCGGCATTCCGGTCGCTCAGCTGGACACCGGACGCGCCATTGCATCGCTGGTGCTGGGTATCCGCGAAGAGGTCAGGTTGCGTCAGGTGGCCCGGCCGCTGCGAGCCATGCATCAGGCCTGAGTTCGTTCAACCGACGCTGCCTTTCAATCAAACAACGGGCGCATAAAACTGCGCTCGTAACTGATGATGAATTTTTTCTCGGTTGCCAGTTGCACGGCCTCGATGCATTCAGGGTCAGTGGCGGCCTGTTCGCGATAACGTTCGTAGTCGGCCAGGCTGGGGAAGCTGAACAGGCAGTAGGCGACGTTATTGGCGCCTTCTGACGGCAGGAAGTAGCCGTGGTGCTGCCCTCCCATGCGCCCGACCAGATGAATCCAGCGACGGCAATAGGCTTCGAAATCGACCAGTTGATAAGGGTCAATGATGTAGCGGACGTGGCAGGTGATCACTGGATCATTCCTTTGAAAAAACCGGGACGCCATTCTAACCCGGCGTTCAGCCTACTCTTCTTGAGTTACTCAGAAGACAAACTGATTGAGCGCTACAAGCCCACCGACTACCCAGACCGCCGCGCCCAACGCGGTGACCCATTCCGAGCTCGGCTTGCCTGATAACCATGACTCACGAGGTGACCATTGACCCAGCGTTATCAGTTTGAGCAACAGCCAGCCAACGGGATAGAAAAGACAACGCAGGACAAACTCAACAATGAGTTCCAGCAATGCGTCCAGCATCAAAATTACTCCCTGATAGAGGCCATCGAAAATGGCCGCATGATCTTATCAGGTCACAGACCGTCATAAATCACCTGCAATTACCCTAGTGGCCAGTATCGCCTTGCAAGGTGCGCGGCTGGCAAAGTGAAGGCCTTTTTTCAGGCACCAAGGAACACACCCAATGCTGACCCTGAACATCGGCCCTCTGGCACTGGCCATGCAGCATGTCCTGATCATTGGCAGCCTGTTGCTGGCGAGCCTGACCGGCTGGCGCGTGGGCCGCCGTCAAGGGCTTAATCCGGAGAAGCAACTGTTTGGCCTGCTGATTACGGCATTGCTGGCGGCTCGTGTTGCCTTCGTGGCGGTGTATTTCCAGCATTACCGAGACCAGCTCTGGGGAATTGTCGATATCCGTGACGGCGGCTTTATCGCTGAGGCGGGGCTGTTGGCTGCGCTGCTTATGGGCGCCTGGAAGCTGTATAAAAACCCGCCGCTGCGCAAGCCGTTGGGCATAGCGATGATGGTCGGTTTATTCGCCTGGGGTGCGGGTAATCTTGTCTTGCACTGGCAGGAACGAGAATCACGCCTGCCTGATCTGCCGTTGGTCGAGCTGGACGGCAAGCCGGTCAACCTGCAGGCGTATCGTGGCAAGCCGCTGGTCATCAATCTGTGGGCAACCTGGTGCCCACCGTGCAGGCGCGAGATGCCGGTGCTGATGAAAGCCCAGGCCGAACATCCGCAGGTGACCTTCCTGTTCGTCAATCAGGGTGAAACAACGGATGAGATCCAGCACTTCATGCAGTCCCAAGGGCTGGAACTGAGCAATGTACTGCTAGACCGACACAACCAACTCGGCAAGCTGGCCGGCTCCATGGCCTTGCCAACCACCTTGTACTTCGACAGTGAGGGTCGGCAGGTCGGCAATCACTTGGGTGAGCTGTCGCAGGCCAGCCTGGCGCGGGCCTTGAAAAGCCTGCAAAACAGTGAGGAGTCAGGCCAGTGAAGCGGTTGCCATCCTCTTACGGATTGACTAGTCTCGCCCCCATGATCATTTTCGCGCTGACCTCGACCACCACTACCACGACCGCCCATGGCGGGTCGCGTGTGGTGTCGTGAGTAACTGAAGCTCGATCCCCCAAGGCCCCGCCAGCGATGGACGGGGCCTTTTTATTGCCCGTGTCGCTGGTTTTTCAAGCAAGGAGAAGCGACATGCACGCACTATTGGTTCTGGATATGCAGGTCGGGCTGTTCCATGGCCCGGACACGCCTTGGCAAGCCGAGCGGCTGCTCAATACGGTCAATGAATTGCTGGGCAAGGCCCAGGCAGCGGGAGCACCGGTGTTCCTGGCCCGTCACGTCGGCCCGTCTGGCTCGCCCATCGAACCGGGCAGCAACCTGACCCGCCTGATCGATGAACTGCATCTGAGCGGCAACGAGCATATTTTCGAGAAAACCCGCCCCAGCGCGTTTGCCGGCACTGATCTGGTTGAACGCCTGCACGCGGCAGGCACAAAAAGCCTGGTGATCGTCGGCCTGAAGACTCAGTACTGCGTGGACAGCACCTGCCGCGCCGCACGCGAGCTGGGCTTCGATGCGGTGCTTATCGAAGACGGCCATAGCTGCTCTGACACGCCAGCTCTCAAGGCCGAACATATTGTTGCCCACCATAATGCGACCCTCGCCGGGCCGTTTTGCCGGGTGGTGCATTCACAGGACTGGCAGTTCGATTGAGCTTAGATTGTCTCCTTCAAGGTGACAGTAAAACGCTTTTCAGCCGATTTATCCCGTCCAGGTAAATCCTTAATCTGTGTCCAAGTTGAACGCAACGCCACTTACCCCACAACTTCTCAGATAAAGGATCTACCCCATGGCCAACTTCACTTACAACCGCCTGAACAAAGACGACGCCGTAGTACTGCTGATCGACCACCAGACCGGCCTGATCTCGCTGGTGCAGGACTTCTCGCCCAACGAGTTCAAGAACAACGTGCTGGCGCTGGGTGACCTGGCCAAATTTTTCGAACTGCCAACCATCCTCACCACCAGCTTCGAGCAAGGCCCCAACGGCCCGCTGGTGCCGGAGCTCAAAGAGCAGTTCCCGGATGCGCCGTACATCGCCCGCCCTGGCCAGATCAACGCTTGGGACAACGAAGACTTCGTCAAGGCGATCAAGGCCACCGGCCGCAAGCAACTGATCATCGCCGGTGTCGTCACCGACGTGTGCGTGACCTTCCCGGTGCTGTCGGCCCTGGAAGAAGGTTTTGAAGTGTTCGTGGTGACCGATGCTTCCGGCACCTTCAATGAAACCGTGCAACAGGCCGCGTGGAACCGCATGAGCCAGGCCGGCGCCCAACTGATGAACTGGTTCTCGGTGGCGTGTGAGCTGCACCGCGACTGGCGCAACGATATCGAAGGTTTGGGTAATCTGCTGAGCCAGCGTATTCCCAACTACCGCAACCTGATGAACAGCTATGCAGCGCTGGCTTCGCACTGATTGATGCAATACCCGGTAGGAGCGGCTTCAGCCGCGAACGCTTCAGCAGCGAAGCTTTAACCACGAAAGATTCGCGGCTGAAGCCGCTCCTACGAGGTTGCGTGCTTAGCGCGGGATACGACCGGTTACTCGTTGAGCAGTTTTTTCACGCTCTCGACCATGACTTCGATTTCGAACGGTTTTTCGAAGACCTTGGTGAACAGCTCAGGCCTGGCCGAGCCCAGGTGTGCCTGGGCGCCGCTCATCAAGACAATGGGAATGGTGGCAAACTGCGGGTTTTCCCGCACGGCAGTGGCGAACTCCATGCCGTTCATGCCCGGCATCATGTAGTCGGTGATGATCAGGCCCGGTCTTTCCCGGTCCAGGATCGTCAGCGCCTTTTGCGCAGTGCCCGCGGTGACAGTCAGAAAGCCCTCATCCTCCAGCGCAAAGCTCAGGATCTCAGCGATCAGGTACTCATCATCGACAATCAGAATCGTGGTCATAGCGCGCCCACCCTGCTCAATGAGTCATGGGCGAGATGACGGTTGTGAATCTGCACCGTTGTCGTCGTCGAATACATGAGAAAAAGCCTTGCGAACGTCTATGCCCTGATTACCTATCACCAGTTCGAGAAGCGCAGGATCATAAGCACTGTCCCTAACTTTAAGGATGGACAGGTGCCGTTTAAGTTCAGCGTCTGATTCTGCGAATCTGACCAGCAGCAGGTTATCGACAATTCCGGACAGATCCGAAGCCGGGGCATCGACCACTTCACCCAGGATACTGCGCACCTCCCAGGAAGCGATCACGGTGACGTTGCGGCTGCGCAGCTCTCCCATCAATGCCGTGTACAGATCGAGAATCCGCGATCGGTCTGCTGCCGTTCTGGCCATTCCACCAAGGCTGTCGATGAACACCCGGCGGATGGATTTCTGCTCGACCATGCGCAGCAGTTCGAGGGCCAGCTTGTCGATCTTTTCCGTGGTGACCGAACGCCAGAGCAGTGTCAGTGCACCCTCAGCCTCCAGCGACGCGAAGTCACGTCCCAGCGCTTTGGCTTTCAGCCGCAGGCGCTGGGGAGACTCATAGAAACCGAAGTGCAGCCCCGGCTCTGCTACCGTGGACTCGGCCAGGAAGTTGATGCCTATAGACGTCTTGCCCGAGCCGGAAGGCCCCATGATCAGCGAGACCGAGGAGGACACCAGACCACCGCCGATGAGCGGGTCAAGCGAAGCCAGGCCACTGGGCACCAGCCCCAGCGTGTCGCTGTCACGCATGGCTGAATGAGTCACGGTGCTCTCAAGGCGCGGATAGACCACCAGGCCGTCATCGGTGATCTCGCACTCATGATCGCCGGCCAATGCCGCGCTGCCGCGGGTCTTGCGCATCTTGATGCGGCGTACCAGCCGTGAGCCGAGCTGTTCTTCGCCCAGTTCGAGCACGCCATCGACCATGGTGTGCTCCGGGCTGCCATCGTCGAGTTGCGAGCTGGTCAGGAAGAATACCGTGCAGCCGGCAAAGGCAGCATGGCCCTGCAATTCGGAAATGAAACGCTTGGTATTGAGCGGCGAGTCGGCCTTGGAGCGGGCATTGAGCAGGCCGTCGAGAATCATCACTGTCGATTTTTGCCGCGAGATTTCCCGCCGCAGCAGCTTCACGACTTCATCCAGACCTTCGTTTTCCATGGTGTCGAAGGCGCTGATGAACTGGATCTCTTCGCCGATCCGGTCTTTGTCGAAAAAGCTCAGGGTCGAAAGGAACTGGAACAAACGCTCGTGAGGTTCGGCCAGCAGGGTCGCGAACAACACGCGCCCGCCGTCGCGCACGTGGTTGAAGCCAATCTGATTGGCCAGGATCGTCTTGCCCGATCCGGGGCGCCCCTGGATGATGTAGGAGGATCCTGAAACGAAGCCTCCCTTCAGCAGCTCATCAAGCCCTTCAATTCCGCTCTGAAGGCGTTTTAGCTGGTTCAAGATCTCTTTCTCCCGGTATTCGGCAACGCCGGCATGCTCGTTCAGAACACGCTCAAGTGACGCATTCTGGCTCTGTTATAAAAGCTTCTCAACCCTGAGCTCTTGTGATCTTTCAAGTCCGTGGTCGCGAACGACCTTTGATCTGGACAACAAACCAATTGAAACGATCTTGAACGGTTACAGAAAATCCTTGTCGGGCCGCAACTCAGAGTGACAGGGCACTTTAACGACCACTGATCGATGGCCGGCGGCCTGAGCCGTCTTCACACGGTGAAATAGCTCAATGCCATCAAGCAATTATTGGAGGCTGTCATGCACGGGCGGTAGGATAAGCCCTGGCAGCCATTAGTCAGCCGGTCATTTTTGACCGCAGGTCTTCAGGGAAAGGGGGCACTGTCATTTTTCAACCGGTTTTCAGGTGTCCCCATGCTAAATCCCACATTGACCCGCTGGGTGGCTACACAGCACAGCCGTCAGTTGATCCTGCGCCTGCTCCCGGCGATTGCGGCGCTGGCGCTGTTAATCGGCCTGGGTTGTTACTTGCTGATCAAAAACGCCCTGAGTCAGGATGCCGATGTCCAGCAGCGCTCGCGGATATTCATTGCCCGTACCCTTGATCAGGTGCGCAATGAAGTGGGCCGCAACATCATCAACTACAGCAAGTGGGGCGAGGCCTATAAGAACCTGCACCTGAAAGTGGACAAGGTCTGGGCCGATGACCAGCGTAATGTCGGCGACATTCCGTTCGACCTGTATGGCTACAACGCGGTGCTGGTGGTCAACCCGCAGGACCAGACCGTCTACTCAGTGATTGATGGCAAGGCGTCCAACGTACAGGCCAGCCAGTGGCTGCAAGGCGACCTGGCCGCGCTGCTGGCCGATGCGCGGGCCACTGACAAGGAAGAAGGCAGTATTGTGCGGGCCATGCAGGTGGGCGATACCCCGGCGCTGGTGGCGGCGGCCACTATCACGCCGGGCTGGGACCCGGCGATCCAGGCCACTACCGGGCCGCCATCCGTGATGATTTTCGCGACCCTGCTTGATCGCGACGAGCTGGCACATCTGAGCGAAACCTATGGTTTGCCCGCCATGACCCTGGCAGCCAGTGCGCTGCCCGGTCAGGAGTCGATGCGCCTGCCGGACTCAACGCTGCTGTTGCACTGGACGCCGCCCCATCCGGGTATGGACCTGCTGCGCCAGACCCTGCCGCTGTTCATCGCGGCGGTGCTGGCCCTGATCGGCGTGCTGACCGTGCTGCTACGCCACGCCCTGGCGTCGGCACGGCAGATTGATGCGCAGTTCGAGGCACTGCTGCGCAGTCAGGCCGAAGCCCGGCACCTTTCCCAACATGATTTTCTGACCGGCCTGCCCAATCGCTATCAGCTGACCCGCCACCTTGGTGATCTGCTGGAGCAGACGCCGGCTCGCCCGCTGGCCTTGCTGTATCTGGATCTGGACCGGTTCAAGCCGGTCAACGACGCGCTGGGCCATGCTGCTGGCGATCAGGTGCTGCAGGAAGTCGCGCATCGTTTGCAAGCGCAACTGGGCGAGCAAGCCATGGCTGCGCGACTGGGCGGGGACGAATTCGTGGTTGTGCTGCAGGGCAATCCGGCACCTGCCAGCCTCGATCAACTGTGCGCACGCCTGATAGGCACACTCAGCCAGCCGATCAGGCTGCAGGAGCGCGACGTGCTGATCGGCGCCAGCATCGGCATCGCTTTGGCCCCGCAACAGGCGCATACCGTCAGCGAACTGCTGCGCCTGGGCGACCAGGCGCTGTACCAGGCCAAAACCGCCGGGCGCAATACCTGGCGGATCTACACCGCAGAGCCTGGCTGACGCCTTTGGCTGTCTTGCTTAAAGCCGGAACTTGCCCACCAGGCCATTGAACGACACGGCCAGGCGCGACAATTCCTGACTTGAAGCGCTGGTCTGATTGGCACCTGCGGCGGTCTGGGTCGACAGGTCCTGGATATTGACCAGGTTACGGTCCACCTCACGGGCCACATGGGCCTGCTGTTCGGATGCCGTCGCAATCAACAGATTGCGATCGTTGATTTGCGCGATGCTCTGCGCGATGCGCTCCAGTGACTGACCGGTGGCCTGGGCCAGGGTCTGGGTCTCGCTGGCCAGGCTGCGACTGTTGCCCATGGCCCGCACGGCCTGGTCAGCGCTGCTCTGCACCGAGCCGATCATGGCTTCGATTTCACCGGTGGACGCCTGGGTACGCGCGGCCAGGGCGCGGACCTCGTCGGCGACCACGGCAAAACCGCGCCCCTGCTCGCCGGCACGGGCCGCTTCGATGGCCGCGTTGAGCGCCAGCAGGTTGGTCTGTTCGGCGATGCCGCGAATCACGTCCAGCACCTTGCCGATCTCGCGCACCTGCCCTGCCAGCTCTTCGACCTGGGTGGTGGAGCTGGAAATCTCGGCACTGACCGTGTCGATGGCCTTGACCGCGTTGCGGGCCTGGTCACGGCCACTGGCTGCTTCGTCACTGGTGAGCTTGGAGGCATCGGAGGTCGACATGGCATTGCGAGCCACCTCTTCAACGGCGGCAGTCATTTCGGTCACCGCGGTTGCCGCCAGCTGAATTTCATCGTTCTGACGGGTCAGGCCGCGGCTGCTTTCTTCTGTAACAGCATTGAGCTCTTCAGCGGCGGAAGCCAGTTGGTCGGCTGCGCTGGCAATCTGCTGGATGGTGCCTTTCAGACCGTTTTGCATATCGCCTAGGGCCGCGAGCAACTGACCGGCTTCGTCGCGACGGGTGCTGACAATGGGCTGGGTCAGGTCGCCACTGGCGACCCGTTGGGCGCTGATCACAGCGCTGGAAATCGGTGCGCTGATGATCCGGCTGATGAATAGACCAAGAGCGAACGCGGCGATAAAGGCGATGGCGATACCGATATACAGGGTCAGCTTGGCCGAAACCTCTTGCTGGGTGGCATCAGCCGCACCTTCACCGATCTGGCGGTTGTTCGATTCGACCATGATGGTCAATTCGTCGATGACTTTGACATAAGCACGGTGTACATCGGCATCGATGAACGCACGGGCGGCTGCCAGGTCACCCGAACCGAGCAGGGTCACAGCGCGATCAACCAACGCCTGATAGGCCGGCCAGTCCTGCTCCATCTTGTCACCGGCTGCGCGCTCGTCGTCGGCCAGCGGCGTGGCGCGATACTGGGCAAAAGCTTTCTCAGCCGCACTGCGGCTTTCACGCATCTTGCCGATGATTTCATCGCGAGCGCTTTGCGGCGCATTGGATGCATAGGCGGATACCAGGCGATACAAGTCGCGACTCTGAGTGACCGCGCTGGTCTTGGTTTCGGCGGTCTTGGCCACCGAGATGAGGTTATTGGTGAACACCGAGCGCAGACTGTCGGACAGTTCGCCGATACCCCGGCTGCCTATCAGGCCCACCACAAGAGTAATCACGGCGCACAGCGCAAATGACAGCAGCAGCTTGGTCGAGAGTTTCGCGTCGTAGAACCAATTCATACGCAGAGCCTTCCAGAGATCATCAGGGTTGAACCAGGCACGGTTTGCCAAACGTGTGTTCATGACGCTATCGGCCACGTTCGATCAGCGTTGAGGGATGGACGAAGGTTTTTCTGCCGTACGGTCATCGGCGCAGAGGCTGGCGGTCGAGGAAATTTTCACACTGGCCGGGTTACCATGGCCGCCCAATCTGTAGAGAGCCATAAACCCGGATGTGCGCTGCAATCAATGCAACCTGTGCGTTACCCAGTGTTCTTGCAGGCCCGATCCTGCGTCGTCAGGAGAGCAACCGGCTGGTGTTGTGGCTGGTCGGCTCACGGCCGCTTGCACCAACCCTGCGGCTGTTATTCAGCGATGCTCAGGGCCAGCGGCAGCAGCACGACTATGCCCTGAACGACGAGCAGTGCCAGGTGATCGCCATCGGTCGCCATGCCTTTGTGCACCTGATAGACCTGCAACTCGACAACCCGCTGCCGTGCGACGTGCAGATCGACTATGACCTGCTGCTCGACGAAGCACAGGCCTCGATAGCGAACTGGGCGCCGCATTTGCTGTATGCCGGTGCCGCGCTGCCGAACTTCGTGATTCGCAGCCGGATTGATCACATGCTGCATGGCTCGTGCCGCAAACCGCACCATCCGGCCGCCGAAGGGCTGCTGTGTGCCGACCGTTTGCTGGCCGCCGGGCCCAGGCCGCAGGAACGCCCGGCCCTGCTGATGATGAGCGGCGATCAGGTCTACGCCGACGACGTCGCAGGCCCCATGCTGCGTGCGATTCATGCCTTGATCCAGCGCCTGGAGCTGTTCGACGAACAGCTTGAGGGCGCGGTGGTGGACGACAGTATTCAGCTCTACGACCACCCGGCCAGCTATTACCGCCGCGCCGAGCTGCTGCCGGCCCTCAAGAGCAACGAAACCCTGCGCGAACGCTTCTTTGGCGGGGTCAACAAGCCGGTGTTCACCAGCAGCAACGCCGATAACCATCTGGTGACCCTGGCCGAGATCATGGCCATGTATCTGCTGGTCTGGTCGCCGGTGCCCTGGACACTGATCGACATCAGCGCGCCGCAACTCGATGAGCAGCGCCGCGAGCGTTATCGATATGAACAGCAACTGGTCGATAGTTTCAGGCAAGGGCTGCAAGGCAGCGCACGGGTCATGGCTCATTTGCAGTGCCTGATGATCTTCGATGACCACGATGTCACTGACGACTGGAACCTGTCGGCCAGTTGGGAAGAAACCGCCTATGGCCACCCGTTTTCGCGGCGCATCATCGGCAATGCGCTGGTCGGCTATCTGTTGTGTCAGGGTTGGGGCAATAACCCGGACGTCTTTACCGAGGCCACCGAACAGTTCCATGCCCTGAGCTGCCGCGCCATGAATAACGACGGCATGCTCGATAACCAGACGCTGGACGCGCTGATCGACAGTTTGCTGCGCTTTGAGCAATGGCACTACGTGTTGCCCACCGAGCCTGCGCTGGTGGTGCTCGACACCCGCACCCGGCGCTGGCGCAGCGAGTCGAATCTGGCTCAGCCTTCCGGGCTGCTCGATTGGGAAGCGCTGTGCGAACTGCAGCAGGAATTGATCGACCACAAGAGCGCGATCATCGTGTCACCGGCACCGGTGTTCGGGGTCAAGCTGATCGAGGCCATCCAGCGAATTTTCAGCTGGTGCGGCTACCCGCTACTGGTCGATGCGGAAAACTGGATGGCCCACCGCGGCGCGGCCCAGGTGATCCTGAATATCTTTCGGCATTCACGCACGCCGGGCAATTACGTGATTCTGTCCGGCGACGTGCACTACTCGTTTGTCTACGAAATCCTGATTCGTCATCGCAAGGGCGCGCCGCATATCTGGCAGATCACCAGCAGCGGGATCAAAAATGAATTCCCGCGGCGTCTGCTGGCTATATTCGACCGGCTCAACCGCTGGCTATACTCACCGCGTTCCCCACTGAACTGGTTCACCAAGCGGCGCTTGATGAAGGTCATTCCGCGCACGCCGGAACACAGCAAGGCCGGCGAACGGTTGTGGAACTCGGCAGGTCTCGGCCAGGTGTTCTTCAATGAACACGGGCAACCTACCCTGATCAACCAGCTCAATGCCGACGGCACCCCGCCGACCCGCTTCATGGAGCCGGATCAGGACCAGGAAGGTCTGGACCGTAGTTGGTTCAATGAACCCGGGCAAAGTCAGCGCTGAACCTTATGGCGCTTGGCCCGGTCGATAGCTCACTGGCCAGGGGCTCCCTGGCATGGCTTCCTGGAGAACAGCAAGTGATATCCAACCCACGTATCGCCAGGCTCAATGCCTGGGGCGCCCACGGTTTCACTGCCACCGGCGTGGTTCTGGCGTTTCTGGCCACCATTGCACTGTTCGAGAATCAGCCCAAAGCCTGCCTGTTATGGCTGGGCGTGGCGCTGATCGTGGACGGCGTGGACGGCTCGCTGGCGCGCAAGCTCAATACCAGTTCGGTGCTGCCGCATTTCGACGGTTCTACCCTGGATCTGGTGATCGACTACCTGACCTACGTGTTTATCCCGGCGCTGTTCATCTACTGGTATATCCCGCTGCCCGATTACACCAAACTGCTGAGCACCTCGATCATCCTGGTGTCATCGCTGTTCTGCTTTTGCAACGTCGACATGAAAAGCAAGGACAACTACTTCCAGGGCTTTCCAGCCGCCTGGAACGTGGTCGCGCTGTGCCTGTTCATCCTGCCGATATCACCTTGGGCAACCTTCCTGACCATCGTCGCGCTGGCACTGCTGACCGTGACCCGGGTGAAGTTCCTGCACCCGTTCCGGGTGCGTCGCTTCATGCCGCTCAATATTGCCGTGACCACGGTATGGCTGGTGTGCAGCGGCTGGCTGATCATGACCCACCCCCATGAAAGCGCAGTGGTGATGGGGGTATGGCTGCTGATGTCGGCTTATTTCCTGGGCGTGTGTATCTGGCGCACCTCGCTGGAATGGCTCGGGCGGCTCAAGGGCTAGCCTGCGGATCTGGCTGCCTGGCAAAGCGGTAAGTGGCCAGGCAGCACATTAATAACCCTGCGCCAGCCAGTAGCCCGCCAACGATGCCAACATTGGCCACGCCCAACTGACTGCTGACCACACTGCCCAGCAGCGCCCCGCCACCGATGCCGATATTGAAGATGCCGGAAAACAGCGACATCGCCACATCGGTGGCATCCGGCGCCAGGTTCAGCACTCGTGCCTGCTGAAGCAGGCCGAAACACATCATCGCCACGCCCCACACCACGCCCAGTGCCGTAATCGCCGCGGTACTGGCCGATACCGGCAGCAAGAGCAGCAGGCACAGTGCAAGAACACTGATGGTGCCAATCAGCAGGCCATTGGGGAAGCGGCTGCTGAACAGGCTGAAGATGACCGAGCCGATGATTCCGGCCCCACCGAACACCAATAGCAACAACGTGGTCATTGCACCTGACAGATGGGCGACGGTCTGGGTAAAAGGTTCAATGTAGGTGTAGGCAGTAAAATGCGCCGTGACCACAGTTGCGGTCAGCACATACAGCACGACCAGACGTGGACGCTTGAACAGCATCGGCAAGCTGCGCAACGAGCCGGAGTTCTGGCTGGGCAACAATGGCAAGGCGCGCCAGATCAGCAATAGCGTCAGGCCCGACACGCCTGCAATGACCAGAAACGTGGTGCGCCAGCCCAGCGCCTCGCCGAGCATGCGCCCCAATGGAATCCCCAGCACCATGGCCAGCGAAGTACCGGTGGCCAGCAAGCCCAGCGCCTGCACTTGCTTGCCTGGCGGTGCAACACGCACTGCCAGCGATGCGGTGATCGACCAGAACACCGCATGAGCAAAAGCGATCCCGACCCGGCTGACCAGCAACATGCCAAAGCTGCTGGCAACGGCCGATACCAAGTGACTGAAGACAAATAACCCGAAGAGCGCAATCAATAGCTTGCGCCGCTCGATATTGCGGGTGAGCAGCATCATCGGCAGCGACATCAGCGATACCACCCAGGCATAGATGGTCACCATCAGGCCGACTTGTGCAGGCGTCATAGCGAAGCTGTCGCCGATATTGCTCAACAGGCCGATGGGCACAAACTCAGTGGTGTTGAAGATAAAAGCTGCCAGCGCCAGCGCGATTACGCCAAGCCAGCTACCGCCATGAGCAGTCGTGGTTGTATTCATCAGGGATAGGCAACGCTCGATCAAAACGGCCAGGCACTGCGCCCGACACCATTACGTACAGTCCGTCCCCCTGCAACCAGACAAGAAAAAACGCCACGCAGCACACCGCGCTCATGGCCTGCGCCAGAACGAAGCATGGAGGGGTGGATTCTTGTGGGTATGGGACACCAGCGGACAGCGCAAAGTCTACGTGCGCACAGGCATCATCACAACCGGCTCATCAATTGCGTTCGCCACAATGCATAGTTGCAGGTGACGGCATTTACCGACCGGGTACCAGACGGTCAGACTGTCCGCAGTCGAACGCCGGGAGTCTGCATGTTCACCACCATTCTGGTTGCCCTCGATGGCAGCGCGCAAAGCATCAAGGTTCTTGAGCTGGCCAGTTCGCTGACCGGTCCCGACACCACGCTGCATCTGGTGTGTGTAGTCGACCCGGCCTATGCGCTGGACAATCCCGACGATGCCTTTGAGCAGCAACAGTACCCCGCCGCCGCTGCTGAGCAGCATCACGCGCAAGACCTGATCGAGCAGGCCCGGCAACGGCTTGGCCTGGCCTGTGTGCGCACCACATTGAGTGGCGAACCGGCCGAGGCCATTTGCGCCGAGGCACGGCGCATCGGCAGTGACCTGATTGTCATCGGCCACCGCCACCTGTCATTTCTTGGCCGGTTGCTCGACCCGTCAGTGGGCAGCAAGGTGCTCGATGCTGCGCCCTGCCCGGTGCTGGTCGAGGTTCGTTAGGCCTTTTTGACGAACTCGGACTTGAGCTTCATCGCGCCGATACCGTCGATCTTGCAGTCGATGTCGTGGTCACCCTCGACCAGGCGGATATTCTTGACCTTGGTGCCGACCTTGACCACCAGCGACGAGCCCTTGACCTTGAGGTCTTTGATCACCGTAACGGTGTCGCCGTCCTGCAGCACATTGCCGGTGGCGTCCTTGATGACTTTGACATCGTCAGCATCACCCGCATCACCCTCGGCAGACCATTCATGGGCGCACTCCGGGCAGATCAGCAGGCTGCCATCTTCGTAGGTGTATTCGGAGTTGCATTTCGGGCAGGACGGTAAGCTCACAGCAGTTCTCGCATCAAAGGGTGGAAAAACCATGAAGTATAAAGGGTTTTTACCGCCTTCGGGAAAAGCACGGCCTTTTGCCGCACCGGTCTTGCACTGCACCACGGCCTGACGGCAAGCTAGAGCGCGGATCAGATCGCAGGAGCGCCGTGATGCCTGACCATCTTTTCGAGCCTTTCCAGGACCTGGCCAGCCTGTTACTGCCGCATACCCGTGCAGGCCGCAGCGACGCGGCCCATGATCTCTCACATCTGTTGCGGGTCTGGCGCAACGTCTGCGCGATTCGCAATCATGAAGGCGGCGACCCGCACATTCTGGTGGCAGCCACCTTGCTGCACGATTGTGTCGAGGTGGAGAAAAACTCGCCGTTTCGCAGCAGCGCCTCGCGTTTGGCGGCGGCCAGGGCCAGTGAACTGTTGACCGAAAAAGGCTGGGACGAGCAGCGTGTCGCGGCCGTCGCCCATGTGATTGAAGCCCACAGCTTTTCTGCCGGCATTGCGCCACAGACCCTGGAAGCGCAGATACTGCAAGACGCCGACCGCCTCGATGCGCTGGGCATGGTCGGCGTGGCGCGGATGTTTCATGTCTCAGGCCGGCTGGGCAGCCGCCTCTACGATCCCTTCGACCCGCAGGCCGGTAAGCGGACACTGGACGATCAGCAGTTCGCCATTGATCACTTTCAAACCAAGCTGCTGCATTTGGCCAAAGGCTTCCAGACCGCCACCGGGGCTCGAATGGCCAATGTTCGTCATGCCCGGATGCAGCGCTTCGTTGAGGAACTGCTCGAAGAGATCGGCGCACAACCGCCTGTCGCAAAATCAGATTTTTGACGTCAAACAAAGACTTACTGCTCTGGATGTCACAAAGACATCATCAAACAGCCTTATAAACGGACAGCTCTACAAGTCCGCTGATAGGGGTCTGCGCTGTGAAAAAATTCCTGGCTCGTGTATTTCGTCGCTCCTCGAAGACGACGTTGCTGCGCCGTTTCAGGATTACCCCCAGGCTGGTGCTGTGCCTGGGTTTTTCGTCGGTGCTGACCGTCGCCCTCGGCGCGTTTTGCCTGCTACAGATGCAGGCCATCCGTAATCAGGGCGAAGCGGTGCAAAGCGGCTCCCTGCCCAGTATTGCCATGGCCGATGCGCTGGCCATTGCGCTGGTCAAACTGCGCGCCGAATCAGCGCGGCTGGTGGCCAATGCCGACGACCCCGGTGCGGTGATCAACAGCAAGATCAACGTCGAGCAGCTCAGGAACGAGGTCGAAAAGGGCTTCGAAGAGTATCTGGCACATGCCAAACCGGTGGCCGAACGGGACTCGATCAAGGCCCTGCAAGACGCTTACAAGGCGTTCATGCCCGCCTTGCACGACCAGATGGCGCTGATTGAGCAACGTAACCTGCCCCAGGCGCGAATGCTGGCCGACACGACCCTGGCGATCCAGGGCGACCTGATGGACATGCAGGTGCAACTGCTGCGTGAACTCAACCGCCAGAGCGCGGCGGTGGCGGTGCAGATTGCCGATGAAAGCTACGCCCAGACGCGCATCATCGCCCTGGTGGCGATTGCCGGCGTGCTGCTTTTGACCTTGCTGCTGGCCTGGCGCCTGAGCGTCAGTATCATCCAGCCCATGCGTGATGCATTGCATATCGCCAATACCATTGCCGAGGGCGACCTGACCGAACACGATATCGACCCCGGCACCGACGAGCCGGCGCAGTTGCTCCATACGCTGGAGCGCATGCGCAGTAACCTGCACAGCACCATTGACCAGATTTACGCCGCAGCCGGTCAGTTGTCCGAGGCGGTACAGGAAATGGGCAGCATTGCCGAAGCCAGCGCCAGCAACCTCAAGCTGCAAAACACCGAGATCGAACAGGCTGCGGTGGCAATCAACCAAATGAGCCAGGCAGCGGTCGAGGTGGCCGATAACGCCAGCACTACCGTGAACGAGTCGCAAGCCTCCAGCCAGGCGGCGGCTCAGGGGCAGGAACGGTTGTCGGCGACCATCGTGTCGATCAAGGACCTGACCGACAACGTGCTGGACTCCTCACACCAGGCAGAAGGTCTGGCCGAACAGACCCAGAGCATCAGCAGTATTCTGGATGTGATCCGTGCGATCGCCAACCAGACCAACCTGCTGGCCCTCAACGCCGCCATTGAAGCGGCGCGGGCCGGCGAGGCCGGGCGCGGATTTGCCGTAGTGGCCGATGAAGTGCGCTCACTGGCGCAACGTACCAGCGCATCGACCACCGAGATCGAGGACTTGATCAGCGGCGTACAGAAAAGCACTCAGGACACCGCCAACTCACTGCGCCATACCGCTACCCAGGCCAACCAGACCCTGGAACAGGCGGCCGCCACCGGCGAAGCACTGACAGTGATCATCAGTTCGACCACCACCATCAACGGTCGCAACCTGCAGATCGCCAGCGCAGCCGAACAGCAGGCCCAAGTGGCCAATGAAGTGGACCGCAACCTCAACAGCATCCGCGACCTGTCGACCCAGACTGCTTCAGGGGCCAGACAGACAACCGTGGCCAGCAATGAGTTGTCGATGCTGGCCAATGATCTGAATAGCATGGTGCAGCGGTTCGTGTTGTAACGGTACGGGTCAGGCGCCAGCAATGTGTTGTCTGGCCTGGCGCCCTCACAACCAAGACGGAGCGCCGCCCGGTCGTTCCCACCTCAATCCTGACTTGAAATACGGTGGGAACGAGCTCGCTCGTGAAGGCTTTGGAAGCCGCTTTAGCCGCAAACGGTCAAAGCGGGCGCAGGCGGTACTGTGGCGGCAACTGGTCCATGCCGCTGACGGTCGCATTGAGGCTCTTCCAGCGGCCGTCCTTGATCCCGTAGATGCAGCCATGCACCGACAGGCTCTGGCCGCGGTGCCAGGCATTCTGCACGATGGTCGTGTGGCTGACGTTGGCTACCTGCTGGATCACATTGAGCTCACACAGACGGTCGACGCGCTCTTCTTCGGTCGCCAACTTGCTCAGCGCTTCGCGGTTCTCGTAGTACAGGTCACGGATCGAGCGCAGCCAGCCGTCGATAAGCCCGTACTGCTGGTCCTGCATAGAGGCGCGTACGCCGCCGCAGCCGTAGTGACCGGTGACCAGAATGTGTTTGACCTTCAGGACATCCACTGCGTACTGGATGACCGACAGGCAGTTCAGGTCGGTGTGCAGGACCACGTTGGCCACGTTGCGGTGCACGAATAGATCGCCCGGCAGCATGCCGACGATCTCGTTGGCCGGCACCCGTGCATCGGAGCAGCCGATCCACAGGTATTCGGGGGTCTGCTGGCGAGCCAGCTTGGCAAAGAAGTCAGGGTCTTCCTGCTTGATGGCCTCGGCCCAGCGTTCGTTGTTGTCGATCAATTCTTGTAGTGCGTAGGTCACGGCTCGATACCTCAGAGATGATGCTCAAGGTTTGACTGGCGCAATCGGCGCCGGGTCACGGCGCCGGTCGATTGGACGGAATCTTCTACCCGCGGGCCGGTCCACCCTGCATACCCCGCCTCAAGAGGATTGTGCCATGAGCGAGCAACGCCGACCGTTTCACGCCGAACAACCGGAGCCCATCGACGACATTCAGGACCGCATGGGCTCAATGGAAACCCTTGACTTCGATGACGACGACACGGCACGTATTGGCGACGAACTGCCTGGGCCAGAGCGGCAGCAGGCGCTTCCCGAACGTCGGGTACGTGAAGCGGGCCTGACCGGTGCCTCGACCGCTGATCATCACTCGACCGACGATGACCTGGCGCCAGAGGTGTTGATCCGCGAAGATGGCGCCCGGTCGCCAGCGGAGCCCGGTGCAGACCACCCCGCCGACTTTGAACTGAGCGTAGCTGACCAGGCCGACATCGGCGCCGGCCACGGGCTGGATGAAGAGGAGCTGGCGAATCTGGACCCGCTTGACGGCAAGCGCGAGTGATCAGTCCAGCAAGGTGCAAGCCATGACCACCGCGTCTTCACGCCCGTCAGCAGACGGGTAGTAGTCGCGACGACGACCGACCTCGTTGAACCCGTATTGCTCATAGAGCCGGTAAGCGGGTCGGTTGCTGTCGCGCAACTCCAGAAAGCACTCTCTGCCGTTGAGCTGGTAAGCGCGCTTCATCAGATGATCGAGCAACCGGTAGCCCAGGCCACGACCCTGATTTTCCGGCTTGACCGTGATGTTGAGCAGATGCGCTTCATCAATGATGACCTGGATGACGCCATGGCCAACCTGTTGTGCACCGTCGAACATCAGCCAGACTTCATAGGACTTGAGGGCATCGAGGAAGATGCCACGGGTCCAGGGATGACTGAACGCTGCGTATTCGATCTTCAATACCGCATCCAGGTCCGCCTCGGTCATGCGGCGAAAGGTAATTGCATCACTCATTGATCGTATTCCAGCGCGTCATCAGACGCCGCATTGCCTGCCAGACGTCAGCCTTGCGCTGCGGCTCGTCCATCAACAATTCAAGGCTTGGCAGCGCCCAGGCCGAACCCAGGCCTTCGACCTGAAGCTCACGATAAAACGCCTCGCCATCGGCCTCCCCGGCAAAACGCACCGCCGGCAAGCCAATCAGCCACAGACAGGCGCAAGGCTGGTCTTCCAGCCGTGCGGCGACGAACCCTTGGACAAAATCCCGCGCCGCTTCCGGCCCCTGGTCCATTTGCCCCCGTACCAGCAACGGCCAGCGTACCGGCTCGCCAATGATTTGCGGGCTGTCGGGCAAGTCGGCAGCACGCAGCATGTCCTTGAGCAGCAGGTACGACGGGTCACGACTCTGAAACGGCTGGCCGGTGGATAACTCGACCAACAGCAGGCAATGCCCGGCGCGCAATAATTGCAGGGCAAAACGTGGCGGGGGAACCGCCGCAGCCCTTGGCGCCGGCGCGGACTCAGCGTCATCTTTGCTGGCCAGCGGTTTGGGCGCGGCTTTGTGGGTGGTCGATGAGGGGCGCGGGACTTCGATTTTGGGCCGCTCGGACGGCTGCCGGGCTTGCGGCGCTGCCGGCGCGGCATCGCTGCGCGATACAGCGTCATTGGCTGCACTGGCCGGTGGTACAGCCTGGCTGTTGAGCGGTTCTGGCTCAGGCTGCCACTCCAGCAGTTGCGGCCGCGAAGGCGCGGCGAAAGGCAGTTCGGTGCGCGGCAGCCAGCTCACCACTTGCATGGCGCTCAGATAGTCGCGACGACGAGACTCGTTCAGCAAAAGATCGGCCACTTGTGGATAAGTCAGGCGCGCAAGTTTAGGGACTCTGGAAGTTTACTGCCAGTGCTGTTCCACCCACCGTTCATCCGCTTGGCCACAGATTGCCGTGTTCCGGCGCAAGGTTGATCTGCCGGGGTGAAACCTTGCAGTGTTGATGCAGTACAATCGGCGCCTTTCATTTGCCAACGGTCGAGCTTTTCATGATCGAACCCAAGCGAGTCCTGCGCGCCCTGGCCGAACACTGGTCGCTGCTCGAGCCTCTTTGCGAGCATTTCGACCAGGGCACCATGAGCCTGAGCGAGCTGCGCCAGCAACTGGCAGGCCAGCAGCAGGAAAGCACCCCGCAAGATATTACCCACCTGCTGGACGTCTGGATTCGCCTGGACATCCTGGTGCCGGTCGCCAAAAGCCCGAACCGCTTCGAACTCAACGCACAGATTCATGACTTCATGTCTTACCTGCGCCGCGAGCACCGGTTGGGCCTGTGCCTGGAAATAGAAGCTTATCTACGCCACTTGGAGCGTCTGGCCGGACACATCCAGGATGCTTTCGACATCCGCGATGCCAACGACCTGGCTCGCCAGTTGCGGCTGCTCGACATGCGCGTGCGCGACGTGCTGAAAAAGCTCGGTAACGACGAGCAGGCACTGGTGGCCGTGGCCGAGCGGGCCAAGACCAGCGACCGGCAGATTCCGCTGCGTCAGCGCTATGCCGAGGTACTGGCGACCTGGGACGAATACGTCGAGCCGATGATCCAGCTGGTCGCGGCCGATGGCGCGTTCGAACAGGGCGTGCGCAAGGTCGAGAAGGTGCTGTTGCGCCTGCTCACCGAACAGCAACGCCTCGGCCATCTGGTGGACGACGACATGCTGCTGCGCACCCATGCGCGCATTCTGGAGATGCAGACCAACGCGCAACTGACTCTGCGCCATGCCCGCGAACTGCTGCTGCCGCTGCGCGAAGAAGCGCGCCGGCACAATGCGGTGACCCGTGGCGCCGCGCTGGCCCTGGCGGCCATCCGGCGTAAAGGTATCGATGCCGTACCGCAGGCGGCCATGCCGATGTTTACCCGGCCGCAAAGCACCTTTCTCGGCAGTGCCAGCCAGGTTGAAGCCTATGTTTATGCCTTGGCACGCTTCGAACCCAAACCTGCGAAGTTTCCCAAGGCCAGCAGCACCCGCAAAGGTGAACCACCTCGGGCACCGCGCACGGTCAAGGAAATGCTGGAGCGCTGTGAAAGCGCACTGCCGTTGCCGGACCTGATGAACTGGCTGCTGGAACAGGAGCCCGATGGCGCAACCGACGAACTGCTGTACTGGTTCTCCCGCCTGTCGCGCGACAAACGCTTTGCACGCCAGCGCCTGGAGCGCCGCGAGTATTTCACCCAGGAGCATCGCGTCAGCCTGCGCTCCTTCGCCCTGCTGTCTGCCAACGGCGAGCAGCCAGAGAATTCCGAGAGCGTCACTCATGCATCTTGATCTGTCTGAAATGTCCCAACTGGCTCCGATCTTTCGCGAGCTGTTCAAGGGTTACCACATCAGCCGCCGCGACCCGGAGCTGTATGCCCAGTTGTCCAATGCTCAGGACCAGTACCGCACGCTGTTCAAGGCGCTGGGCTTCGAGCTGGTCTGCGACACTCGCGGCTTCTATTACTTCGTGCCTGAACAGGCTGCCGCGCAGGTCAACAAGACCGCCCAGCGTCTGGCGCTGTTCACCTTCATTCTGGTCGAGCATCTGGCCGACCAGGGCCGCGACCCGATGAACGTGCTCGATGGCGGCAGCCTGGGCCGTGATGAACTGCCTTCGTTGCTGGACAAGTACCGCGACCTGTTTCTGCAGGCCGAAGTACAGACCCAGGAAGAACTTGAAGAAAAGATCATGCGGCGCATGACGCAACTGGGTTTTGCCAACGAAGAACTGGGCATCTATCGCTTCCTGCCGCCGATGCACCGCTTCCTCGATGTGTGCCTGTCGGTGCAGCAAGACCGCGACCTGGCCGCCACGCTGCATAGCGACCTGCCGCTGCCGACGCCGATCCTGGTCGACGATGACAGTGACGAGAAGCTGCTGCACACCGACGACCCGCTGGACCTTGCTCCGTTTGATGAGCAGGAAACCGAGGAGCAGGCGCTGGCCCGCGCCATTGCCGAAGAACAACAGGAGATCAATGCATGAGCCAGGAACGCTACGGCATCCGCCGCTTTGCCCTGCTCAATACGGCAGGCTACAGCCTGGGGCTGTTCCCGCTGGAACATCCGCTGTCGGTCTATGGCGCCAATAACCTGGGCAAAAGTGCGTCGATCAACGCGTTGCAGTTCCCGATTCTGGCGCGCATGTCAGACATGAGTTTCGGCCGCTACAACCTGGAACAATCGCGGCGCTTCTACTTTGCCTCGGACACCAGTTACATTTTGGTCGAAGTATCACTGCCCCATGGACCGCACGTGATCGGCGTGGTCGGCCGCGGCCCGGGCGGCGGCTTCGGTCACCAGTTCTTCGCCTATGCCGGCAGCCTCGACCTGGCCCATTACCAGAAAAACGACACCTGCCTGCGTCAGAAAGAGCTGTTCAACAACCTTGAAAGCCATGGGCTGAAAGCCTACGAACTCAAGCCTGACGAGCTGCGCCGGCTATTGGTCGGCGGTCATACGTCGATTCCGCTGGACCTGACCCTGATTCCGCTGCGCTCGACCAGCGAACAGAGCCTGAAGACCTTCCGCGCGCTGTTCATCAACCTGCTGCACATGCGCGAGATCACTGCGGCGAAACTCAAGCAGTTGTTCCTCGATGCGTTCGAGCACAGCCTGCGCTCCGGCAACGTGGACTATATCGCCGCCTGTGAAGAAGCCTTCCGCGATGTACGACGCATGGAGCAGGACTATAACTCGCTGGTCCAGGCCGGCCCGCTGGTCGAGGCCCTGGCCAATGGCGTGCGTCAGCGTGATGCACTGCGCGGCAAGCTGCATCGCCTGTCGCCGCTGCTCGACTCGCTGCTCGGCACCTGGTCGGATTATTCCGGGGCACGCAAGGAAGAACTGGTCATCCAGGCAGAGCACTACCGTGCCCAGCAAGACGTCATGCAGAACGACCAGCGCAACAGCACTCAGGAACTGATGCGGCTGGAACGTGAGATCAGCAGCATCCAGCGCTGGCTGGGTGAGTTGTCAGTTCTCAAGAACCGCTTCGCACTGGTCGAGGACGCCAAGGTGCTGGAGCAGCAGTTGCTCGCAGCCAAGGATGCCCACGACGAACTGGCCGGCGCCCTGGCGCAGTCGCGGCAGTTCAGCGCCGAGGATCTGGAAGAGCGGCTAAGGGATCTGGAAAAACGCCTCAAGTCGGTCAGGCAGCAACTCGACCATGCGGACAACAACAGTTATGCGCGTCTGCGTGAAGAGTTCTCGCAACCGGATGTCGAACGCTTGATGCGTCTTTTCAATGGCGCGCTGTTCAGCCTGCCGCTGGGCGAACAAGGCATCGCCATAGACGACGGTGATGTATGGGTCAAATCGCTGGAAGCCTTGCTTGATGGCTTCAAGGGCGAGCAATTCGAAGTACCGGGCCTGTCGATCAACTTGTCGAGCATCGAGCCACCGGCCTTGCAAGCGCTGGCCGACCGCGCTGCATTGCGTGATCAGAAAGACCGCCTGGAAAAAGAACTCAAGCAACTCAAGACCCAGCAATCCGTGGCAGCCGACCGCACCGCCAGCAAGAGTCAGACCGAAGCCCTGTATCAGCAGGTCCTTGATGCACAAAAGGCTCTGGAAGATTTCCGCCGCAGCCAGACCCTGAGCGCTGAAGAACCGGGCAAGCTCGAAGAACTGGCGCAGATGGAAGCCGCTCAGGACGAGCTCAAGCGCTCCAGCGACGCCTTTACCGAGCGTGTCCAGCAGTTGTCGGCCAAGCTGCAACTGGTGGCACGCCAGATCGGCGATCTGGAGGCCAAGCAACGCACCCTCGATGACGCGCTGCGTCGCCGGCAGTTGCTACCAGCCGACTTGCCGCTGGGCACCCCGTTCATGGAAGCGGTCGACGACTCCATGGACAACCTGTTGCCACTGCTCAACGACTATCAAGACAGCTGGCAGGCCCTGCTGCGCTGTGACGGTCAGATCGATGCGCTGTATGCCCAGGTGCGCCTGAAGGGCGTGGCCAAGTTCGACAGTGAAGAAGACGTCGAACGTCGTCTGCAGTTGTTGATCAATGCTTATGCCCACCGTAGCGACGAAGCACTGACGCTGGGCAAGGCGCGCCGGGCGGCTGTTACCGATATTGCCCGGACCCTGCGCAATATCCGTAGCGACTACGAGAGCCTGGAACACCAGTTGGCACTGTTCAACCGCGAGATCAACCGCCGACAGGTTTCCAACCTGGCAAGCTTCCGCATCGTGCTGGCACCGAACAAGGAGGCGCTCAAACACATCGATCAGATTATCCACAGCGCCGGCCAGTACGAAGAAGGCGAGACCCTGTCGGTATTCGACCTGAGCCAGAGTGCCGAGCAGGATCACAAGAACGAAGAGGCCAAGGAGTATCTGGCGCGGCTGGTGGCAGCGAACCATAACCAGCTGGGCCTGAAGGACCTGTTTGAACTGGCGTTCGAGATCACCAAGGTCAACGGCCAGCCGGTAATCCACACCGACATCGACGGTGCGGCCTCGAACGGCACGACCATGACCATCAAGGCACTGACCAACATGTACTTGTTGCTGCACTTGATGGACCGCGACTTGGCTGGCCGGGTGCGGCTGCCTTACTACCTGGATGAAGCAGCAGATATCGACGAGAAGAACCAGTCGGCACTGCTGGAAACCAGCCAGCAACTGGGCTTTGTGCCGATTCTGGCGAGTGTGAAGCCTCAGGTATCAGCGCATGTGGCCATTGACCTGGAAGGCGGTAGCGGGCCGCATGGCATCTACATCGATGAAGCGGACTGGAAGTACATTCAACGCCGTGAAGAGCCTGTGAAGGCTGAGGCGGTGGTGGAAGCAGAAGAAGCGCTCTGAGTTCAGAGTGTTGCCGGGACCGCCCTTCGGGGCGGTCTTTTTTTGTCTGCAGGATCGGCCGGGCGGCGATCCGCTTCAGCCACAAACAGCTTCGCGAGCAAGCTCGCTCCCAGCCATGCATAGCCGGCATGTTTTCTGCGCGCAAAAGCAAAACCCCCGACCGCAATGCGATCAGGGGTTCTGTGTTTGAATCTTGACGATGACCTACTCTCACATGGGGAAGCCCCACACTACCATCGGCGATGTATCGTTTCACTACTGAGTTCGGGATGGGATCAGGTGGTTCCAACACTC
>NZ_JAMYDZ010000032.1:0-62115 GCF_024129905.1 Pseudomonas sp. 21LCFQ010
GAACACCATGGCGTGATCACGTGGTTTGAATGGGGGGCGGGCTTTGCCCGCCATCGCGGAATCTATCCGCGATGGCATTATAAAATGCCCATTCATCGGGGGATGATGAAAGACAGTTGGCTCCCACCGGGGAAGTATTGCGGTTAAAGCTGCTGCTACGCCTCCTGACGCTCTTCATGCGCATGCGGTTTGCGTCGCAGCACTGACAGCACCCAGACAAAGAAGATCGGCACCAGAATCACCCCCAGCAAGGTCGCGCTGAGCATCCCGCCGATCACTCCGGTACCCAGCGCCCGCTGGCTGGCGGCCCCGGCCCCGGTCGCCAGCGTCAGCGGCACCACGCCGAGAATGAACGCCAGCGAGGTCATCACGATCGGTCGGAAGCGCAGGCGTGCCGCTTCCAGCGCTGCTTCACGCAACGGCTTGCCTTTTTCCCACTCTTCCTTGGCAAATTCCACGATCAGGATGGCGTTCTTCGCCGCCAGACCGATGATGGTGATCAGGCCGACCTTGAAGTACACGTCGTTAGGCAGCCCGACCGCAGTCACCGCCAGCACCGCACCCAAGGCACCGACCGGTACGATAAGCATGACCACCAGCGGAATCGCCCAGCTTTCATACAGCGCCACCATCAGCAGAAACACCACCAGCAGCGCCAGTACGAACAGGGTCGTCGCCTGGCCGCTGGCGATTTTTTCCTGGTACGACAGGCCCGTCCATTCATAGCCGATGCCCTCGGGCAACTGCGCCATGATCCGCTCAAGCTCCGCCATCGCCGCCCCGGTGCTGACGCCGGGTGCGGCGTCACCGGCAATCGAGAACGACGGGTAACCGTTGTAGCGGGCGATCTGCACCGGGCCTTCTTCCCAGCGTGTGGTGATGAACGCGCCCATCGGCACCGGTGTACCGCTGCTGTTGGGCACGAACAGCTTGAGTACGCTCTCCGGGGTCATCCGCGAGGCGGATTCGGCCTGCACCACCACCCGTTGCTGGCGCCCGGCGTTGGCAAAATCGCCAACCGTGGCCGAGCCGAAGGCGGTGGACAGTGCATTGCTGATCGACTCGAAGCTCACCCCCAGCGTACGGGCTTTTTCCCGGTCGATATCCAGACGCAACTGTGGCGCCTCGGCCAGACCTTCCATCATCGCGTAGAGAATCAGCGGGTTACCGTTGGCCTGACCAAGCAACTGGTTGCGTGCCTCGATCAGTGCTTCACGGCCAAGACTGCCACGGTCCTGCAGGCGCAACGAGAAACCGCCGGAGGTGCCCAGGCCTTCAATGGGCGGCGGCGTGACCGCCATGACCGCGCCGTCGTTGATGCTGGCAAACGCCTGGTTGAAGGCAGCAGCTTCATCGGCGGCTGACTGGCCGTCGCCCCGCACTGACCAGTCCTTGAGGGTCGGGAAGGCCAGCGCGGCGTTCTCGCCCATGCCAGAGAAGCTGAAGCCAAGAATCATGGTCACCGCATCGGTGGCTTCGCGATTCATCAGCCACTGTTCCAGTTGCTGGGCGGTCGCGTCGGTACGTGCCCGTGTCGCGCCGGGCGGTAACTGCACATCGACGATGGTGTAGCCCTGGTCTTCGATGGGGACGAAGGACTCCGGCAGGCGCAGGTAGAAGAAACCCAGCAGGGCGACGATGCCGACATAGATCAGCATGTAGCGCCCGGCGCGTCGCAGCAGGCTCGAATTGAGCGCCGTATAGCGCTCGGTCAGGCGCCCGAAGCGGCGGTTGAAACCACCGAAGAAACCGGTCTTTTCATGATGGCCCTTGGCAATGGGCTTGAGCAGGGTAGCGCACAGCGCCGGGGTGAAGGTCAGGGCCAGGAAGCCCGAGAACAGAATCGACACCGCCAGCGACAGCGAGAACTGCTGATAAATCACGCCCACCGAACCGCCCATGAACGCCAGCGGCAGGAACACCGCCGACAGCACCAGGGTGATGCCGACAATCGCGCCAGACACCTGGCCCATGGCCTTGACCGTAGCTGCGGCCGGCGACAGGCCTTCTTCGGCCATGATCCGCTCGACGTTCTCGACCACCACGATGGCGTCATCGACCAGAATGCCGATGGCCAGGACCATGCCGAACATGGTCATCATGTTCACCGAGAAGCCCAGCAGGTACATGATTGCCAGGGTGCCGGCCAGACACACCGGCACCACGATGCTGGGGATCAGGGTGTAGCGGATATTCTGCAGGAACAGGAACATCACCAGAAACACCAGGACCATGGCCTCGACCAGGGTGTAGATCACTTTCTGGATGGCGACATCGACGAACTTGGAGGTGTCGTAGGGAATCGAGAATTCCACGTCATCGGGGAAGCTGGCCGACAGTTCTTGCAGGCGCTGCTTGACCGCTTCGGCGGTGGCGATAGCGTTGGCGCCCGGCGACAGTTGCACCGCGCCGGCCACTGCCAGCTTGCCGTTCATGCGCGCGTCGAAGTTGTAATCCTGGCTGCCGACAGCCAGGCGCGCGACGTCGCCAAGGGTGACATTGGAGCCGTCCGGGTTGGCGCGCAGCACGATCCGGGCAAACTCGTCCGGGTTGTCCAGGGTGCCTTTCACGGCCAGTACGCCGGTCAGTTCCTGGCCTTGCGCACCGGGGCTGGAGCCGAAGCTGCCAGCCGGCACCTGGACGTTCTGGGCACTGATCGCGGCGGTCACGTCACTGATCGACAGCCCGTAGCCGACCAGCTTCTGCGGGTCGATCCATACCCGCATGGCCGCTTCAGAGGCAAAAAACTGCAGCTTGCCGACACCGGGAACCCGGCGCAGCTCGTTATTGACGTTGCGTGCGGCGTAGTCGGCCAGCGCCACGGTGCTGCGGCCTGCGGTATCACCCTTGTAGTTCAAGGCGTAGATCAGCAAAAAGCCGGCGCTGGCCTGTTCGACCTGCAGGCCCTGAGTCAATACCGCCTGGGGCAGACGCGCTTCGGCCTTTTTGATGCGGTTCTGGACTTCGACCTGAGCCAGGTCCGGGTCGACACCGGGCTGGAAGCTCACGTTGATCTCGGCAATGCCGTTGGCGTTGCTGGTCGAGTTGTAGTACAGCAGGCCCTTGGCGCCGTTGAGCTCTTCCTCGACCACGCTGGTCACCGAGTCGACCAGCACCTTGGCGGAGGCGCCAGGGTAGGTCGCGGTAATGGTGATCTGCGGCGGTGCCACGTTGGGGTACTGGGCCACGGGCAGCGAGGGCAGGGCGATCAACCCCGCCAGCAGGATGAAGATGGCGACGACCCAGGCGAAGTTGGGCCGCTTGATGAAAAACTCTGACATGACGGTTCCTCGTAGTCAGGCTTAGCGGGCGGCAGGCTGGGCCTGTGCTTGCACGTGATCGGGTGCCTTGACGCTCACTTTGTCACCGGGGTTGAGGCCGTTCATGGCGCCGACAATGACCTGCTCACCGGCCTGCAGGCCGGCGGTGATCTGCCAGCGTGAATCCTGCATCGCGCCGGTCTGTACCGGGCGCGCCTGGGCGGTGCCGTCAGTACCGATCACCATCACCCGGGCATTGCCGTCGGCGCTGCGTTGCACGGCCCGCTGCGGCACCAGAATGGCCTGCGGGTCGACGCTTTGCGGGGCCTGGACCCGCACGAACATGCCTGGCAGCAGCAGACCGTCCGGGTTGTTGAAGCGCGCTCGCAAGGCCACCTGGCCGGTATTGCGCTCGACATCCACATCGGTGAACAGCAGGGTGCCGCGGCTCTGGTAGTCAGTGCCCTCGACTTTCAGGGTCAAGGCCTCTTCACCGCCTTTGGGCAGCCGGCCGTCCTGCATGGCAGCACGCATGCGCAGGGCATCGGCGACCGGTTGGGTAAAGTCGACATGCACCGGGTCCAGTTGCTGGATAGTGGCCAGCAGCGTGACTTCGTTCTGGCCGACCAGTGCGCCTTCGGTCACAGCGGCACGCCCGACCCGTCCGGAAATCGGTGCCTTGACCGTCGCATAGCCAAGGTTCAACTGCGCGGTCTCGACATCGGCCTGGGCTGCCCGGCGCGCCGCCTGGGCGTTCTGCATGGCGGCTTTGGCGGTATCAAAGGCTTGCTGGCTGACCGCTTCGATCTTCACCAGCGGCTCGTAACGCTTGAGGGTGGCCTGGGCGTCATACAGGGTCGCTTCGCTACGCGCCAGGTCGCCCTGGGCTTTGGACAGCGCGGCCTTGAAGGGCGCCGGGTCGATCTGGAACAGCACCTGACCGGCCTTGACGTCACTGCCTTCGGTGAAGTTGCGGCTCAGCACAATACCGGCGACCCGGGCCCGCACCTGAGCGACCCGCACCGGTTCGACCCGGCCAGGCAGTTCACTGATGACCGTGAACGGTTCAGCCTTGACTGTCAGGGCCTCGACCTCGCGCGGCCCGCCTGCACCCGGTGCGTGTCCCGCTGGCTGTTGATCACATCCGCTCAGGCCCAACACGGCCACCAGCGCCACCGCCGTAGCGATCCGCCCTCTGTGCATTTTGCTCATCACTCACCCGGGGCAGCGCCCATAGTCCTTTTCAATAAGCTGGCAATGATCTAGCTTTGTGCTATATGAGTCAATATTGACTCATGTGATGCTTGTGTGAGCAATTTTGCAATATTCATTGTGATTGTGAGCCATTTCTGCACAATGGCGCCCACGCTGTTCTTGTCGAGTGAAGTCCCGTCTCATGGATCTACCTGCTTCAGACACCAAGTTTTTAAAGGCCCTGGCGGTTGCCGTGGTCGATCACCAGAGTGGCACGTTCAAAGACATTGCTCAGGCCGCCGGGGTCAGCAAGGCGACCCTCAATCGCTTCTGCGGCACTCGGGCAAATCTTGTCGAAATGCTACACGAGCACAGTTCCAGGCTGATGTTGCAGACCACTGTCGATGCCGACCTGCAAAACGCACCGCCCCTGACGGCCTTGCAACGTCTGATCGAGGGGCACCTGACCCATCGGGAAATGCTGATCTTCATGATGGCCGAATGGCGCCCCGACTGCATGCAGGAAGATGCCGAGATGCGCCGCTGGATGCCGTACTCCGATGCGCTGGATGCGTTCTTTTTGCGTGGTCAGCATGCCGGGGTGTTTCGTATCGACATCAGTGCGCCGGTGCTGGCCGAGTTGTTCTGTTCAATGATCTTCGGCCTGGTCGAATCCGAGCGGCGTGGCCGGGTGGCCCGTGCGGCGATGCCGGGGGTGTTGCTGAAGTTCTTTCTCGAAGGTGCGGGCAAGGCCTGAAATCACTGTTTCAGCGCCCCTCACCCTCATAACGATCCAGCGTGTCGCGGGCGATTTGCCGGCCCAGCGCGATCAGCTCCGGGGCCTTGTAGAACTCGAAAAAGCGGCACACCCGCTTGGGCACGTTGATCAGGATATCCGGCGGGTAACCGGCGATCTTGTACTGCGCCAGGGAGGTCTGCATCACCTCGAAGCTCTGGTTGATCAGGTCGAGCAGCGACGCCGGGCCGACGTTGTCGATGACGATTGCGCCGGTTGCGGACTTCGGCGCGCCGGGTTTTTCCGGGGCCGCTGCGGCCTGCTGGCCCTGCGGGTCGGCACTGGGTTCATTCAGCCATGGGTTGAATGCCTGGGTTTGGTCCTCGCCGGCCAGCGGCTGCTCGTTGCCTTCGAGGCGACGCCGAAACGGCAGGCGCGAACCGATTGAACCGAGCAGCAGGTCGAAGCGTTTTTTCACCGCTGGCGGGCGCTCGATGACCGGCAGGCTGTAAGGCTGCTGGTGGGTGGCGTTGAGGTTGACCGCCACAATCAGGTCACAATGGCTCGATACCACCGGCACGATGGGCAGCGGGTTGAGCAGGCCGCCGTCGACCAGCATGCGCGAGCCCTGCATGACCGGGGTAAACAGGCTGGGGATCGCCGCCGAGGCGCGCATCGCCTGATGCAGGCAGCCTTCCTGAAACCAGATTTCCTGCTGGTTGGTCAGGTCGGTGGCGACGGCGGTATAGGGGATCGCCAGGTCTTCGATGTTGATGTCACCGACGATCTCGCGAATCTGTCCGAAGACTTTCTCGCCGCGAATTGCGCCCAGCCGAAAGCTCACATCCACCAGCCGCAGCACGTCGAGGTAATCGAGGCTTTCGATCCAGTCGCGATAATGACCCAGCTTGCCGGCCGCGTAGATGCCGCCGACCACCGCGCCCATGGAGCAGCCGGCAATGCAGGCGATCTCATAGCCGCGGCGTTCCAGTTCTTCGATGACCCCAATGTGCGCATAACCCCGTGCGCCACCGGAGCCCAGTACCAGCGCGATTCTTTTGCTCATGACAACACCCTCTGTGGTCTCAAATGACTACAAAAACGGTTACGCTTTCGAGAGATGGTCATGGCACTTTCACTGCACGGCATCGTCCAACAGCTACCCCCTAATACGTTTGAGGAAACATCCCATGAAAGCCTGGATCTGTCTGCCCTTGATTATCGTGGCGCTGGCTGGCTGTGCAGGCAAGACCAGCTATCGGGCCAGTTGTGGCAACCAGCTCGACGCCGCCTGGAAAGAGCTGGATCTGGCCAAGGCCGAAGGTTTTGCCGGCACTGTCAGTTACTCCAAGGCGCTGTCATTGTTGACCGGTGCCAAGACCCAGCAACAGTTCGAAGCCTTCGAAGGCTGCACTGAAAAGGCCGAGAAAGCCCGGTTCTATATCCGTGAGTCGCGTGCAGGTCGCTGAGTCACCAATTAACAGAAAGCATTTGAATCAAACCATCTCTATGCTGAAAAGACCTACGCTACTCGTAGTGTGTCTTACTTGTGGCACAGCAATGGCCATCAGCTGTCAAGAGAGGTTGTGTGATGGGGAGAAAACTCGATGCCTGTCTGAGCGCGATCAATGAGGTCGTGCTGGGCAAGGAAGCCCAGGTTCGAATGGCTGTTACCTGTCTGTTGGCAGGCGGCCATCTGCTGATCGAAGACCTTCCCGGAATGGGCAAGACCACCCTGAGCCATACCCTGGCCAGGGTGCTTGGTCTGAGCTATCAACGTATTCAGTTCACCTCCGACCTGCTGCCGGGCGACATCCTTGGCACCTCGGTGTTCGACCGTGAAACCGGGCAGTTCACCTTTCATCCGGGGCCGATCTTCACCGAATTGGTGCTGGCCGATGAAATCAACCGCGCCACCCCGAAAAGCCAGAGCGCGCTGCTTGAAGCCATGGAAGAGGGGCAGGTGTCTATCGAAGGCGCCACGCGGCTGCTGCCTGACCCGTTTTTTGTCATCGCGACCCAGAACCCGTTCAGTTCCGGCGGCACCTTCGCCTTGCCGGAGTCGCAACTGGACCGGTTCCTGATGCGTATTTCGATGGGCTATCCGGCCCGTACAGCCGAAAAAGCCTTGCTGCTGGGGCAGTCGCGGCGTCTGTTGTTGCCGCAGATCCAGCCACTGCTTGATCATGCCGAGCTGGGTTTGTTGCAGGCTCAGGCGCGCCAGATCCGGGTCAGTGATGCGTTGGTCGATTACGTCCTGCGGCTGGTCGATGCCACGCGCAGCCAGCCGCAGTTCGCTTTTGGCCTGTCGCCCCGTGCCAGCCTGGCCTTGCTGGCGGCAGCGCGGGCCTGGGCGTTGATCGCGGGCCGCGATTATGTGATTCCGGAAGATGTCCAGGCAGTATTGCCTGCGGTGGTCGGCCATCGGCTGCGTGAGCGCAGTGACCCGACCGGGCATGGCGGTAATGCATTGGTGCAGTGGTTGCTGCGTGAGGTGCCAGCGCTGTGATCGAACGCTTCAAGCCTGTCTGGCAACGCTGGCTGGTGCGGCGCATTCCGGCGGCGACGCGCATCGTGCTCGATCACCGGCGTATTTTTATCCTGCCGACTCGTAATGGCGCGGCGTTTGCCGGGCTATTGCTGTTGATGCTGCTGGTGGGCATCAATTATCAGAACAGCCTGGCCTATGGCCTGACGTTCCTGCTGTTGTCGGTGGGGCTGCTGGGCATCGTCCATACCTATCGCAACCTCAGTGGCCTGATCATCAGCGCTGGCGCCGCCCGCGCGGTATTTGTCGGTGAGACCGTGTTACTGCGCCTGCGCCTGGACAGCTCCGGCCCGGCCCACCAGTGCGTTGGCGTGGGCTGGGATGCGCTGAGCCTATTTAGAAGCAATGTGCCCGCCGCCGGCAACAGCGAGCTGGAGTTAAGCCTGCCGGCCCAGGCCCGCGGCTGGCTGCGCGCGCCGCGGCTGCGGGTCGAGAGCGTGTTTCCATTGGGTTTGTTGCGCGCCTGGACCTGGCTCGACCTGGAGCAGACGGTGCTGATCTACCCGCAGCCGGTCGCCGGGCGCATGCCATTACAGGCCGGGGTGCAGCCGCATGCCGAAGACGATGGTCAACTTACCCGCGGCCAGGGGGTGGACGATTATCAAGGTCTGCGCAGCTACCAGCCCGGCGATAACCTGCGGCGTCTGCACTGGAAAGCCTGGTCGCGGGGGCAGGGGTTGCTGGTCAAGGATTTCAATGACCTCAGCGGCCATGACCTGTGCCTGGATTTCACCGTGCTTGATGGTGATATCGAGCAGCGGCTGTCGCGGCTGTGTTATTGGGTGCTGGAATTGTCACAGCGGCAGCAGCCGTTCGCCATGCGCCTGCCCGGTTTTGAAGTGGCCATCGACAGCGGCGATCGTCATCGTGAGACCTGCTTGCGCGCGCTGGCACTGTACGGAGTGCGCGGATGAGCAAAGCCGAGCTTTCCCTGCCCATCAGCCGCATCGCCCTGACCTGGCTGTTATTGGCCCAGGCGCTGATCATCGTGCCTTTTGTCATGCATGTGCCGCCGCCATTGATCGGCCTGTGGCTGGTGTGCACGTTGTGGCGCATCCAGGTATTTCGCATGCGCGCGCGGATACCCAGTGCCTGGGTCAAGGTCGCGCTGTTGATTGGCACGGCGGGCGGCGTTTATCTGGCGCGGGGCACCCTGATAGGGCTGGAAGCCGGTGCGGCACTGCTGATTGCCGCCTTTGTGTTGAAAATGCTGGAAATGCACACCCGGCGCGATGCGCTGGTACTGATTCTGCTCGGCTTCTTCTGTGTGGTGGTGGGCTACCTGTTTGAGAGCAACCTGTTCTGGGGGCTGTTCACCCTGTTGCCGGTCGGCGCTTTGCTGGCGGCGCTGATTGGCCTGAATCAGAGTGACCCGCAGAGCAATCCGGGCGCGACCTTGCGTCTGGCCGGCAAGCTGATGCTCCAGGCGGTACCGCTGATGCTGGTGCTGTTTCTGTTCTTTCCACGGCTGGAGCCGATCTGGTCGCTGCCACAGCCGGGCAACAAAGGCATGACAGGGCTTTCAGACAATATGGCGCCGGGGGACATGGCTGAGCTGAGTCGCTCGCCAGCACTGGTGTTTCGCGCCAGCTTCGACGGCGAGCTGCCGGTGCGTAACCGTCTGTACTGGCGCAGCCTGACCCTCGATCAGTTCGATGGCCGACGCTGGTCGCAGTCGGCACCGACCCAAGGCGTGCAACTGGCGCAGTGGCAAAAGCAGGGCGAGCCGCTGGGTTACAGCATCGTGATGGAGCCGAGCGGCAAGCCCTGGTTACCCAGCCTGGATGTCAGTCAGAGCGATCAGGGCGATGTGCGCCTGATGAGCGACTTTCGCCTGCAACGGCGCCGCCCGGTCAGCCAGTCGTTGATGTACGCCGCCCAGGCCTGGCCGCAGGCGTTGCGTGAGGTGCAGTCCAATGCCTACCTGCAGCAACAGGCGCTGCAATTGCCTGCCAAGGGCAACCCGCAGGCCCGGCAGTGGGCGGCTGACTTACAACGCCGCTACCGGCAGCCAGACAGGCTGGCCGAGGCGCTGCTGCGCGAGTTCAGTGAGCAGGCCTTTCATTACACCCTCAAGCCACCGGTGCTGGGGCCCGACAGTGTCGACGACTTTCTGTTTGCCAGCCGTCAAGGCTTTTGCGCGCACTACGCGGGCGCGATGGTTTTCGTGCTGCGCGCGGCGGGCATTCCGGCCCGGGTGGTGGCCGGCTATCAGGGCGGCGAATTCAACCCCGCTGGGGAGTACCTGACCGTGCGCCAGTACGATGCCCACGCCTGGGTCGAATATTGGCAGCCAGAAATCGGCTGGCGCTCTGTCGACCCGACTGCTGCGGTGGCGCCACAGCGTATCGAGCAAGGGCTGGAGCAGGCCCTGGCCGCCGATGAAGCGTTTCTGGCTGACGCACCGATGTCGGCGCTGCGCTACCGCCATGTACCGTGGCTCAACGATTTGCGTCTGGGCTGGGACAATCTCAACTACGGCTGGCAGCGCTGGGTGCTGGGCTATCAGGGCCAGCAGCAGTTGCAAGTGCTCGATCGCTGGTTCTCGGGTTGGCAGGTGCCGGCGTTCGTGGTTGCCTTGCTGCTGGCATTGGCGCTGGGGGTGTTGTGGGTACTCAAGCCCTGGCAGCGCGAAAGCGATGCGCAACTTCGTCTGTTCAATGCGTTCGAACGGTTATTGGCGCGCCATGGGCTGCGACGCTTGCCGGGCGAGGGGGCTCAGGCATTCGGTGAGCGTGCCGCGCTGCGGTTTCCGCAGCAGGCGTTGGCCATCGAGGATTTCATCGTGCAGTTTATCGCCCAGCGCTATGCTGCACCTTCGACCTCCTTGCATGGCCTGCGGCGCGCCCTGAAGAATCTGCGTCGTCAGTTGCCCTGGCGTCTGGCGAGCGCGAAGAACCGATATCCGTGACTTTGGGGAACAACCATGACATCGATGGTAAGCCATCTGATTGCCGAAGTATTGGCGCTGGAAGTGCGGCTGTATGCCTGTCAGGCACGCCTGGCGGTATCCACTGACAGCGAGGCACTGCACGACCTGCGTACCACCGTAAGGCGGCTGCGCAGCCTGCTGCGACCATTGCGCGGGATTCGCGGGGTCGACGAGCTGGAAGACGCGGCCCGGGAAGTCGGCCGCCTGACCACGCCACTGCGTGATCAGCAAGTGCTTTGCGCGCAGCTGCACGACAACGGTTGGCATGCCCTGGCCCGACCCCGCGAAGCGTTTCTGGACGATGCCTGCCCACGGGTGGCGGGCAGTCCGCAACTCAAGCGGTTGTTCGAGCGGCTGGGCAAATTCCCGGAGCAACTGCGTGAGCAGCAGCGTGCCGGGCTGGTGCACGGTCTGCGCCGCAGCATCGAGAAAGTCATGGATAAACAGTGGCGCAAACTGCGCGACGCCATTGCCGACCCTGAACACGATCGCCACCACCTGCGCCTGTTGATCAAACGGGTGCGCTACGCCGCCGAGGTCTATCCCGACCTCAGTCACCAGCCCAAGGGCATGAGCAAACGCCTCAAGGACGCCCAAGGCGCCCTGGGCGACTGGCACGACCACCTGCAATGGCTGGCGCTGGCCGACCAGCACGCTGACCTGGCGCCTTGTGTAGCGCTATGGCAGACCTGTATAAGCCGCGCCGAAAGCAAAGGCGAATCGGCCTTGCAGCGACTGACCCAGGCATGCTTCCCGGAATAAGGCATATCGACCGGCTCTATGGCGCAAATGCCTTTTTCCCGGGCCTGCAGAACTGAGTAAGCTGGCCGGGCTGCCTTGCGCCAGATCCAACCCTGTTCTGTTAAGTACACACATCTCGGTGCCAGCCCAGACCTGTCGGCACGGGGCCTGCGGCGATCTGTAAATCCTGAACCTGAACGGAGCCTCCATGACCTTTGCCCAATTGCTCGCCGCCGTAGCCGATAACCCTCATTCGCTGACCATCCCCGGGCACTGGGCGCAAGGCCGGGCCAGCTTTGGCGGCCTGGTGGCAGCGCTGCAGTACCAGGCCATGCGCACCCAGGTCGAGGCCAGCCGACAACTGCGCTCGCTGGCAATCACCTTTGTCGCCCCGGTGGCCCCTGACGTGCCGGTCGCATTTGAAACAGACATCCTGCGTCAAGGCTCAGCAGTCACCCAGGTGCTGGGCCGCACCGTGCAAAACGGCGCAGTCACGACCCTGATTCAGGGCAGCTTCGGCGCTGCACGCGACTCGATAGTAAGCTTCGCGCCGGCCCCGATGAGCACCGACGTGCCGCCGCTCGAACGTTGCACCGCGCTGCCATTTATCAAAGGCGTCATGCCGGATTTCTTCCAGCACCTGGACATCCAGTGGGGGTTGGGCGGGTTGCCGTACAGCGGCACCCCGGCACCGGCCATTGGTGGTTACGTACGGCTGCGCGATGCTCAGCCACAGCCGCTGACCGAAGCCCATATTCTGGCACTGGTCGATGCATGGCCGCCCGGCCTGCTCGGCTGGCTGAGCAAACCGGCGCCGCACAGCTCACTGACCTGGACCATCGAGTTCATCCACCCGCAACCGCAAATCACCACACTGGACTGGTGCCGTTACCATGCACAGGTTGAACAGGCGGCGGCCGGCTACGGCCATGTGGCCGCCACGCTACGCGCGCCGGACGGCGAGCTGATCGCCATCAGCCGCCAGACCGTGACCGTGTTTGGCTAACCCCCGTAGGAGCAGCTTTAGCTGCGAAGGCTATGGTGCCGGGTGTGTCTGGTCTGGCCTCTTCACGAGCGAACTCGTTCCCACTGTATTTCAGGTCAGGGTCGGGGTGGGGGTGACAGGGCGGCAATCCGTCCTGGTCGGGAAGGGGACTTTGCAAGGGGCCGATCAATGCCGATGCCGGTCCTTCCAGGCGCGCCACCAGGCGCCACTGAACACAAAGCGCGGAAAGGTCACGAATTGCTCCATCACCAGCCGACTGACCGCATCACTGCGATTGGCGAAAGGTTCTGGCGCCTGTTTTTCCAGCCGGTGCCCATGCCGTTGCAGGCCCAGCGCCGCCACCAGGCCAATCACGCCGATGGCGATGGAGGTCAGGCTCCAGGACAACACCCCGTCCAGCAGCAACAGCGCCGCGAGTATGAACAGTGGTACGGCAAGCAGGTGCAGAGTCAGGTTGGTCGGATGGCGGTGCGTGGCCGCATAGCCACGCCATTGCCAGCTGTGCAGGTTGGGAAGTCGCTTGGCCATGTGGCGCTCCTGTTCAGAAACATCACCGCAGCGGCAACTGCGGTCCAGTGTCTGAAGTCTAGGCTGACCAACGGCAGGCGGCGAATCGAGGCTGACTATCGGCCTCATAGCGGGCTGCCAGGGGCGACCCGCTGCGCTTACAACTTCAACTGCCCAATCGACCTGTTCAGTTCACCGGCCAGGGTCGCCAGATCGCTGCTGGTGGAGGCCGAATCGACGGTCTGGGTCACGGTGCGTTCGGTCACGTCGCGAATGCTCACCACCGCACGGTTCATCTCCTCGGCCACCTGGCTTTGCTGCTGCGCCGCCACGGCAATCTGGGTGTTGCTCTCGCGCATCTGCGCTACGGCATCGGCGATGGCGGCCAGCGCCTGACCGGCTTCCTGGGCCTGCTGCACGCATTCGTCGGCCTTGAACGAACTGTCCTGCATGAAGTCCACCGCGTCGCGGGTGCCAGACTGCAGGGCTTCGATCATATTGGTGATCTCGTCGGTGGAGGTCTGCACGCGCTTTGCCAGGTTGCGCACTTCGTCGGCGACTACCGCAAAACCACGACCCATCTCGCCGGCCCGTGCCGCTTCGATGGCCGCGTTGAGGGCCAGCAGGTTGGTCTGTTCGGCAATGCTGTGGATCACATTGACCACGCCGCTGATCTTCTGGCTGTCTTCGGCCAGGCGTTGAATCATCTCGGCGGTCTGCTGCACGCCGCTGGACAGGCCGGCAATCGACACCTGGACCCGATCCACCACCTGCTTGCCGCTGCCGGCCAAGGTGTCAGCAGTCTGCGACTGGTCGCGGGTGGTGCTGGCGTGCTGGGCGATATGGTGGACAGTGGCTGACATCTCGTTGATCGCGGTGGCGACCTGATCGGTTTCACTCTGCTGGCCGAGCATGCCGTGGCGCACTTCGCTCATCCCGCTGGCCAGATTGGCGGCACCGGCGTCCAGCCGTGCGGCGGTCTGCGACACGGTATTGACGACGCGCTGATAGCCGGCCTGCATGGCATTGAAGGCCTTGGCCATCTGCCCGACCTCATCTTCACCGCCACTGGGGGCGCGTACCGAGAGGTCTCCGCTGCGCTCGACATGCAGCATCACATCCTTGAGGGCGTTGAGCTGGCTGAGCAGAAACCGGATCAGCAATTGCGAAGCGCAAAGCATCAGGGTCATCAACAGAAATACCGCAATGGCGTACTGGCCAAAGCGCTCAAGCAGCACGGCCTTGAAGGACGGTGCATAAGCGAGCACGGCCAGGCGCTGACCGTCATTGCGCTCGACCACCTGGGCACCGTACAAGCTGCGCTCATTGAGCGGCAGATCAAGCTCGACCCAGCCACGCCCTGACGCCAGGGCTGGCAGTGCCTGACCATTCACCGAAGGCGTCTGGCCGGCCGGGTACGCCAGCACATCGATGCCGGTCGGCAGCGGCTGCCCGGCCGGCCACGCTGTCAGCAACCGGGCCTGGCTTTGCGCGGCCTGCTGGGCGCTGAGCTGGCGGCTCTGTTGCTCCAGTTGCAGGGCGTACAGCACCAGCATCAAGGTGGTGAAGAAGGCCACCGTGTTGACGGCCCAGAACTTGTACTTCAAAGAGAGGTTGCTAAGCCATGAGCCCATGAGTGGTCTTCTTTATGGTCGTAGTGGAAGGTATTCAGCAAGGTGATATCACCTTGCCTTATTCATCCCCAGGGCCGTTGATTTGTGTCAACAAAATCCGAGGTTTCATCTCCCGCTAGCACTGGCAGACCAAAGAAGCTGCGTGCGCACTCGCTGGTATGCCTGGCCAGGTCGTCGGTGCTTTCGCCACGGTGCAGCGCCACTTCGCGCAGCACTTCGGGCAGAAAGGCCGGCTCGTTGCGGCCATTTTTCGGCTTGGGCCGCAATGTACGCGGCAGCAACCATGGTGCGTCGCTTTCGAGCATCAAGCGGCCGCGAGCAATGTCACGCATCAACGGGTGCAGATGGGTGCCACGGCGCTCGTCGCAGATCCAGCCGGTGATGCCGATGTGCAGGTCCATGTCCAGGTAGCGGTACAACGCCTGCTTGTCACCGGTGAAGCAATGCACCACGGCGGCCGGCAGGTGATCGCGGTAGTCGCGCAAAATAGCCAGCAACCGTTCACTGGCGTCGCGCTCATGGAGAAAAACCGGGCGTTGCAACTGCGCAGCCAGAGCCAGTTGTGCGTGCAGCACGCGCTCCTGCTGCGACCTGGGTGAAAAGTCGCGGTTGAAGTCCAGGCCGCATTCACCGACGGCGCGCACCCGTGGCTCGCCCAGCAGGGCGCTCAGTTGCCGCTCGCTTTCGTGGCCCCAGTCGCTGGCATGATGGGGGTGAAAACCGGCGGTGCAGAACAGTTGCTGGCCGCTTTCATCCAGTTCGTGGCAGAGCTGAAGGCTCTGTTCGCTGCACGCCAGATCGGTGCCGGTGAGCACCAGTTGGGTGACGCCGGCGTCGAACGCGCGTTGCAATACCGCCTGTCGGTCGGACGTGAAGCTGGCGTTAGTCAAGTTGACGCCGATGTCGATCAATTGCATGGTTCCACCTCTGGCCTGATGCCGCTGAGCATAACAGAGCCTGTCGCAGTACCCGAAAATGCTGTGCATTCAATACCTTGGACCTCGCGGTTCAACGCTTTTGGCAACACCTGAAGGGACCTTACCGTCACCGTACGGGTCATAAGGGACCTTTTTCTGTCTGTCTTACCTGGCTTTTTGGCTGATCCAGAATGCCCCACGGAGAGCGAATGATCCGAGCCGCGCTATTGTCCATTGTTTGTCTGGCGTTTGCCGCGCCGTTATCGGCTGAGCCGCGCAAGGTCGCCCACAACGGTCCCCAGGCGGTGCAAAAACGGGCCCAGGTTCGCGACCTGCCGGCCATTCGCAGCAGCAAGGTGTTGCGCGTACTGGTCAACCAGAGCCGCAACAGCTCTGGGGATATCAAGGGGCAGGAAGTCGGCGTCGAGTACGAACGCTTGCAAGCCTTTGAGAAGCACCTCAATGGCCAGCATGGCGGCAAGGTCACCTTCAAAATCATTCCCAAGGCCAAGAGTCAGTTGCTGGCCGCGTTGCTGCGCGGCGAAGGTGACCTGATTGCGCCCGGTGAGCTGCTTGAAACTGCTGGCAAAGGCGTCAGCGCCAGCCGGCCGATCGTTGCCGACGTGCCGCTGGTGGTGGTCACTGGCCGTGGCCAGCGCAGTTTCAAGCACATCGAGCAGTTAGCCGGGCGTACCCTGAGCCTGCCGGCCGGCAGTGTCGCCGATGCGGCGGTGCATGACCTCAACCTGCGCCTGACGCAGCGCAAGCTGGCCCCGGTGCACATCGAGTGGGTCGACCCCAGCCTGTCGGTAGAGGATGTGCTGGAGATGGTCCAGGCCGGGATTTATCCGCTGACCCTGGTCGAGCAGCCGATTGCCGAGCGCTGGGCGCGGGTCATGCCCAAGCTGCGCGTCGAGCGCAACCTCAAGCTTGAAAGCCACGGCAATATCGGCTGGTTCGTCCGTGAAGACGCGCCGCTGTTGCAGGCCAGCATCAATGGCTTTCTGGCCACCTACAAGGCGCCGGCCAACCAGGATCTGGTGTTCGAAAAAGCCTTCAAAAAAATGTACCGGGTCAATAACCCATTGGCGCGCAGTAATCTGCAACGCTTGCAAGAGCTGCGACCGATCCTGCAACGCCATGGCGATGCTCACGGCATTGACTGGCTGGACCTGGCCGCGCTGGCGTTCAAGGAGTCCAAGCTCGATGCCACGGCTAAAGGCAGCGGCGGCGCAACCGGGCTGTTGCAGATCACCCCGTCGACTGCACGGCGGGTCGGGGTCAATAACATTCACACCGCCGATGGCAACGTGCAGGCGGCGGCACGCTACATGGCGCTGATTCAGCGCAAGTTCTTTGCCAGCCCGCAAATCAACGAGCGCGAGCGCATGGCGTTTGTGCTTGCTGCCTACAACCTGGGGCCGGAGCGGGTCCAGAGCATGCGCCAGGAAGCGCGCAAACGCGGCCTGAACCCCAACCAGTGGTTCTTCCAGACCGAACGCATCGCCATGGAACAGAAGGGCGCAGGCGTGGTGACGTTCGTCAACAGCGTCAACAAGTACTACCTGGCTTTTGACCGGCAACGCGATGCACTGGAGCGTGGGCCAGGCGCGAGAAAGTACGCGACGAGAAATTGATCGATTTATTCGATTGTAATGCCGAGTTTTTTGCGATTTTCATATTTATTGATTCGATTATGATGGCGCCATTCCCGCTTATCACTCAATTGGAATCACCGAAATGAAAAATCTGATCAACACTGTTCTGTCTACCCGTGCCGGCCTGGGCATCACGGTCATCCGCGTCATCGTCGGTATTATCTTCATCGCCCACGGCAGCCAGAAGCTGTTTGGCGCCTTCGGTGGCTACGGTCTGGAAGGCACCGGCCAGTGGATGGAAAGCATTGGCCTGACACCTGGCTACCTGATGGCGCTGTTGTCTGGCAGTGCCGAATTCTTCGGCGGTGTGGCCTTCGTCATCGGTCTGCTGGCCCGTCCGGCCGCCGCGGTGCTGATCTTCCTGCTGGGTGTGGCGATCATCAGTGTGCATTTGGCCAACGGCCTGTTCATGGCCAACAACGGCTACGAATTTGCCCTGGCGCTGCTGGGCGGCGCGGTGGCTGTGCTGATCGAAGGGGCAGGCAAGCTGTCGGTTGACCGGGCGATTGCCGCGCGAGTCTGAAGCCACTGAATTGATCGACGCTGCCAGGACCGTGCATTGCACGGTCTTGGGCGTTACTGTGCTTGCGTTGCCCTCACTACTGGCCCTAAGATGGCCACCTGCGCCGATTTAACAACTACTTGCGGGGCGCCCGGCTCAAGCCGAAATACCGCTAAAACGTTGGTTCGGTGTTGCCTCCCACCGCTGCCCAGCGGAATCAGTGAGGCAGAGACCCAGAGCATGAGCCAGACCCAGCGCCGCCCCCTGCGTATTTCCCCCGTCACCGCCTATATCGGCCGCAAGAACCCGCGGATCCTGCTCGGTGGTGTGCACCAACCGACCCTGCTGCGTTACCTGGACGGCTGGCCGCGTAAAGGCGGCAAGGCCAGTGCCTTTCTGTTGCAGTTCGTCGATACCCGCCAGCCGTTGTCCGGCTACGCCAATGACCAGTTCGATCTGGCGGTGATCCATGCCCCGGATGCCGATAGTGCGCCGGCGGTGATCCGCGACCTGACCCGGATTGCCCGCCAGGGGCTTATTACCCTGGGCTGAAGGTTGCGCGGGCGGATCAGTTGCCTTGATCCGCCAGCCGATAAGCAATGCTGTTGATGTACCAGGTCGCCTGGCCATCGGGGATCTGCACCACCACCTCGTCGTCTTGCTCTTTCTTGAGCAGCGCCCGTGCCATGGGCGAGTCGATGGAGATGTAGTCGCTGCGGCCGTAGATCTCGTCGTGGCCGACAATGCGAAACTTCATGGTCTGCCCGTCATCGTTTTCGACTTCGACCCAGGCGCCGAAGAACACTTTGCCCTCCTGCTGCGGCGAGTAATCCACGACTTTTACATCTTCCAGACGTTTGCGCAGATAGCGCACGCGGCGATCGATTTCGCGCAACAATTTCTTGTTGTACTGGTAGTCGGCGTTTTCGCTGCGGTCGCCCAGTGACGCCGCCCAGGAGACTTTCTGGGTGATTTCCGGGCGATAAACCCGCCACAGGTGATCGAGTTCGGCCTTGAGCTTGTCGTGGCCTTCGCGGGTGATGATGTTGGTCGCCAAGCCGCCTCCGTTGGCAGGTTGATCAAGGGCTGGACGGCGCCCAGCCAGGGACAGGCGCTGAATATAACGGGCCGTGTCGGGGGACGGGAAGGTACATGGAAAGAAGGTGTAAATTATTTACTACTCTTTTGGCCGAAAAGGCTTCAGAAACCATGAGAAACAACGATACAAATGGCGTATTGGCTTGATGTGCCGTCATTTAGCTATTGCAGTACCTGTAAAAATATTCTTACAAATTATTCTGGAGCGTGCCTGTGAAAATCGTGCGAAAGGTCAGCCTGGCCGCGGCTGCCGTGCTGTTTCTTACGACCAGCCTGTTATCGTTGTCGCAGATCACTCAGGTGCGCGACACCCTGTATAAGCAAACCTCTGCAAGCATCGGCGAGTCCAGCAGTGCGCTGGCCCGGCAGATCGAGAACTGGCTCAATGCCAAACTCAGGCTGATGGACCTGATGGCGCAGAATATCGCCGCCAGTTACAGCCTTGAGCAGATCAACCTGAGCATTAACAGCCAAGTGCTCAAAGATGAGTTCATCATGATCTTCGGCTCGCTGGACGCCGACGGCAAAACCCTCAAGAACCTCGATTCCTGGCAGCCCAAGCCGGACTGGGACGGTCGTGTGCGGCCCTGGTATGCCCAGGGCAAGGCCGCTGACAAGACGGTGCTCACAGAGCCCTATGTCGATGGCATCACCGGCGAGAACCTGATTTCTGCGGTCACCCCGATCCGCAATGGCGGGCAGTTCATGGGTGTGCTGGGCGGTGACCTGCGCCTGAAAGTGGTAGTCGATGCGGTCAATACCCTGGACTTCAACAAGGCCGGCTACGCCTTCCTGTTGAGCAAAAACGGTACGATCATTTCTCACCCCAAGGCCGAGATGAACGGCAAGAACTACAGCGAACTGTTTGCCGGCCAGCAGCCAACGCTGACCGGCGGCTTGCAGGATATTCATGCCGGCGACAAGGATCTGCTGGTGTCTTTCACGCCGTTGAGCAATCTGCGCGGCGCCGACTGGTACATTGGTGTGGTGCTTGACGAGAAGATCGTCATGGCCGAGGCCGACAGCCTGACGTGGCGCGCCATCATCGCCACCGTGCTGGGCGTGGTCCTCAGCCTGCTGGTGCTCGGCACGTTCATGGGCCATCTACTCAAACCGCTGGATCTGCTGCAACGTTCGATCAAGGAGGTCAATAGCGGCGAGGGTGACCTGACCCGCCGACTGCCGGCCAACGGCACAGATGAAGTGGCGACCGTGTCCAGAGAGTTCAACGATTTCCTGCAAAGCCTGCAGAGCCTGATCAGCCAGATTCTCGGCACCTCCAGCCAGGTACGGACCAGCACTGCGGCCACCTCCCACGAGGCCACCCAGGCCGATGAGCGGCTGCAGCGTCAGTTGCAGGAACTCGATCAACTGGCCACTGCCATGCAGGAAATGTCGTCGACTGCCGAGGACGTCGCGCGCAATGCCCAGGTGGCGGCCCAGGCGGCGCTGGCGGCCAACCAGGAGGCCGAAAGCGGCGAGCGGGTGGTGTTGCGCTCGACAGAGGCGATCAAGCGGCTGGCCGGTGAAATGGAAGACGCCGGGCAGGCGGTTCTGGAGCTGGCGCAGTTCAGCGATAACATTGAGTCGATTCTGGGGGTGATCACCAGCATTGCCGAGCAGACCAACCTGCTGGCGTTGAACGCTGCCATCGAGGCGGCGCGGGCCGGTGAGTCAGGGCGCGGGTTTGCCGTGGTGGCCGATGAGGTGCGCACCCTGGCTTCGCGCACTCAGCAGTCGACCCAGGAAATCCGCCAGATGATCGATCAGTTGCAGGCCGGCGTGCGTCAGGCCGAGTCGCGGATGCAAAAAAGCCGCGACAGCGCCAGCAAGACCGCCGAGGAAGCAGGCGCAGCCAACGAGATGCTGGCGCGTATTCGCCAGGCCATCGTGCACATCAACGACATGAACACCCAGATCGCCACCGCAGCCGAAGAGCAGAGCGCGACCACTGAGGAGATCAATCGCAACACCACCAATATCCGCGACATCAGCCACGAAGTGGCTGCCGGTGCCGAGGAGCAGGTGCGTCAATGTGCGCTGATGGTTGAGCAGGTGGGCGAGCAGGGTCGCTTGCTGGGGCGCTTCAACGTCTGAGTCTGAGTTCGCGCCTGAACTGGCCGTTCAGGCGCTGGCCAAATGCAGCAGATCGCGCATCGCCCGCCGGGCCAGGCGGCTCATCACCGCCGATTGCAGGCGTCCGGCCGGTGCGCCGGTGCCCAGCGCGCCGACCAGTCTGCCGTTCAGGCGCAGCGGGATTGCCATGCAATGCAGGCCCTGTTCGGAGTTTTGCAGGTCCAGCGCAAACCCGCTTTTGCCAATCTGCGCCAGTTCCTGCTCCAGTACCGGGCCCAGTGCCTGCTTGCGTCTTATTCTGCGCAGCAACGCCGGGTCGTTGGCGAGAAATACCTTGCCCACTGCGGAGGTGGTCAGCCTGTCGCGGCGTGCATCGGCGCTCCACTCCAGTGGCCTGCCGTGACGGTCCAGGGCCGCCAGCGCCAGGTAGTTGCGGGTGCCGCCAGGTACGGCCAAAACACAATTTTCTTCGCACAGTTCGTTAAAGGCACGCAGCGCAGGATTGAACAGTTCGCGCAGGCGGCTGGCAGGCGCGGTGCCGGACTCGGCCAGTGCCCCCATACGCAGGCCCAGACTGTAGTGCGTGCCGCAGCGGTTCACGTAGCCCAGCTCGACCAGTGTGTCGAGTAGCCCGTGGCCGGTGCTGCAGGACAGCCCGGTGGCGGCGCACAGCTCCTGCAGACGCGCACCCTGAGGCTTGATCTTGAGCTGTTCGAGCAAGCTCATGCCGCGCTCCAGCGACTGGATAGCGCGATTTCGCGGGTTCGGCCTGCTGTCCTCTGGCGTATTTTTCGGCATTGCCGGAATTTCCCTGTTTTGCTTGAGCAACCTCACGAGCAGTGCGTGAGGCTCGATAGAGTACCTGCGTTTTCATTTTGCTGGAGCAGATTATGGATCTTCAACTCACAGGCAAGCGGGTATTGGTCAGCGGCGGCACCCGTGGTATCGGCCGGGCGATCGTGGAAAGCTTTCTGGCTGAAGGCGCACAGGTTTCGTTCTGTGCCAGGAACAAAGACGAGGTGCGGGCTGCCGAAGCTGCGCTTGGGCGGGATTGTTGTGGCTTCGCGCTGGATATCACCAGGCCCGCGCAGGTGGCCGACTGGGTCGCCAGCAGCGCCCAACGGCTGGGGGGTATCGATATCGTGGTACCCAACGTCAGCGCATTGGCGGCCGGCAGCGAGGCTGAGGTGTGGCGCAAGGCATTCGACACCGACCTGCTGGGTACGGTCAGCCTGGTCAGCGCCGCGCTGCCCTGGTTGAGGACGTCTCGGGCGGGCGCGGTGGTGCTGATTTCCAGCGTTTCAGGACGCGAAGTCGATCAGTTCGCTGAGCCTTACGGGGTGCTCAAGGCGGCGTTGACGCATTACGGCAAGACCTTGTCGGCGCGGCATGCCGGGGAGGGCATCCGGGTCAACACCGTTTCGCCGGGCAATGTGTATTTTTCGGACGGTGTCTGGGGCACCATTGAGCGCGAGCAGCCAGAGACCTTCGCCCAATGCCTGGCGGCCAACCCGTTTGGGCGCATGGGCCGGCCGGAGGAGGTGGCACGGGCTGCCGTGTTTCTCGCCAGTCCTGCCGCCAGTTTCATTACCGGCACCACCTTGCTGGTCGATGGTGGCCTGAGCCGTGGCGTGCAGTTCTGAACACCCGTCGGCCGCCTGCGGTCGATACTGATCAAGCCGATCCATCATGGAGAAATCATGGAAACTGCTGTCTGGAATGCCGATCCCCTGATCTGGGGCCACGGTCCGCGTACGTTCGAAGTGTTTCTGGAGCCGACGTGCCCGTTTTCGATAAGGGCCCTGAACAAGCTCGATGACTTTCTCGCCGAAGCGGGTGAGGACCGGGTAACCCTTAAAATCCGCCTGCATTCGCAGCCCTGGCATATGTTTTCCGGGGTGCTGGTGCGTTGCATCCTGGCCGCCTCGACCTTGCCTGGCGGCAAGGACACGGCCAGAAGGGTGATGGCGGCAATTGCTGCGCACCGTGAGGAGTTCGAGTTCGATCACCATGCCAGCGGCCCGAACATGGACGCCACGCCTAATCAGATCATTGCCCGGCTCGAAGGCTATAGCGGTGTGAAGCTGGCCGAGGCGTTCGCTCAGCCGCAACTGGAACATGCCATCAAATGGCACTGCAAATACTCCCGCCAGAACAGCATTCACGTATCGCCGACTTTCATGGTCGATGGGGTGGTGCACGATGCGATTGGGAGCAGAGACAAGCCGGCCGAGTGGATCGCCAAGGCGAATATCTGACACCCGCGTGGCGCCGGCCGGTCGTTACAGACCGGCCGGCGCGGTGACTCAACCCTCGCGCAACACGCTCAGCGGGCTGGCGTTGAGTGCCCGGCGCGTGCCGTAGACCCCGGCGCCCCCGACCAGCACGGCACCGATCAACGGCAGTACCAGCAGCCACGGGTGCGGTGCCCATTGCAGGTCGAAGGCGAAGCGGTACAAGGCAAAGCTCACCAGTTCACAGCCCAGCGCGGCCAGCAGGCCGCTGGCGGCGCCCAGCAGACCGAACTCGATGCGTCGTGACTTGATCAGCAGGGCCCGGCCGGCGCCCAGTGCGCGCAGCAATGCACCTTGGCGAATGCGTTCGTCCAGGGTCGCCTGCAAGCCGGAGAACAGCACCGCCACGCCCGCCGCCAACACGAACAGCAAGACGAACTGCACGGCCAGGGTCACCTGATCGAGAATGCTGCGCACCTGTGCCAGCAGTGCCTCGACGCCGAGGATGCTGATTGACGGGAAGGCGCGCGACAGCTCGACGATCTGCCGGTCATGACCCGCCGGCACATAGAAACTGGTCATGTAGGTGGTTGGTAGGTCGGTGAGGGTGCCGGGCTGGAAGATGATGAAGAAGTTCGGCTGGAAGGTGTCCCAGTTGACATCGCGCAGACTGGTGACCACGGTTTCGCGGGTCAGGCCGCCGACGTTGAAACCCAGACGGTCGCCAAGCTTGATGTTCAGGCTGTCGGCCAGCTTGGCTTCCACCGAGACACCGGGCACGGCATCGGTGGCCGGTGCCGGGGCGTTGCTGTCCCACCAGCGGCCGGCCGTGATGCTGTTGCCCTCGGGCATGGCAGCGGCCCAGGTCAGGTTCAGGTCGCGGCGGGTGGCGTTTTCGCCCCGCGAGTCTTTGGTGACGAACTGGCCGACCGGCTCGCTGTTGATCGTCATCAAGCGTCCCGGCACCACTGGGTACAGGGGCGCTGCGTGGCTCGACAGGCCGGTGAGGGTCTGACTGAAGCGATCCTTGTCGGCAGGCAGGACATTGAGGACGAAGTAGTTCGGAGCATCTTCAGGCAACTGATTCTGCCAGGTGTCGAGCAGTTCACCGCGCAACAAGGCGATCAAGCCCATCGCCAACAGAATCAACCCGAAGGCCAGCGACTGTCCGGCGGCCGCCAGCGGGTGGCGCAACAGCTGGCCTAGGCCCAGGCGCCAGGGCAGTGGCGCCCCGGCCAACAGCCGGCGCAGGCTGTTGAGGCCGATCAGCAGCAGAGCACCGAACACCACGGCAGCGAGAATACCGCCACCCAGCAATGCGAAGGTCAGCACCAGGTCGAGGCTCAGGCGCCACATGATCAGCCCCAGCGCGACGATGGCCGCGCCATAGACCAGCCAGGAACTGGCCGGTACCGGCAGCATGTCGCGGCGCAGGACCCGCAGCGGCGGGACCCGGCCCAGTGCCGCCAGCGGCGGCAGGGCGAAGCCGGCAAGGGCCACCAGGCCTGTGCCGATCCCTGCCAGGGCCGGAATCACTCCGCCGGGTGGCACGGTGGCCGGCAGCAGGTTATGCAGCAGGCTGAACAGGCCCAGCTGTGCCAGCCAGCCGATCAATGCGCCGCTGGCACTGGCCGCCAGGCCGATGACCGCCAGTTGCATACCAAACAGCAGCAGTGCTTCGCGGCGTGACAGGCCCAGGCAGCGCAACAGGGCGCTGGCATCGAAACGCCGGGCCGCAAAGCGCGCTGCCGACATCGCCACGGCGACCCCGGCAAGCAACACCGCCACCAGGCTGGCCATATTCAGATAGCGCTCAGCCTTGCCCAAGGCTCCGCCGATCTGTTGGCTGCCGTCGCGGGCGTCCTTGATTTCCTGGTGCGGTTGCAGGCCCGGCTCAATGGCCTGGCGGTAGGCGGCCAGCGACTGGGGCGAGCCGGTCCACATCTCGCGGTATGTCACCCGGCTGCCGGGCTGGACCACGCCGGTGGCCTGCAGGTCTTGCAGGTTGATCATCACGCGGGGGGTGAGGCTGTAGAAGTTGCCGGCGCGGTCCGGTTCATAGGTCAGGATGCGGGTCAGCTTCAATGGCTTGGCCCCGACATCAATGGTATCGCCGACTTTCATGTTGACTGCCGGCAGCAACCGCGCTTCGGCCCAGGCTTCACCCGGTGCCGGTCCTTTACCGGCCTGGTCGGCCTGATAGAGGTCAGGCGCGCTTTTCAGCTCGCCGCGCAACGGGTAGGCGTCGTCGACGGCCTTGATGCTCGACAGCTGAATGCCGTCGTCGGTGGCGATCACGCTGGAGAAAATCACGATCTGGCCGTGCTTGAGTCCCGCCTGCAAGCCGGCAGCGCGCTGCTCGTCAGTGGCAGGGCTGGAGCCTTCCAGAATCAGGTCGGCGCCAAGAAACTCGGTGGCGCGCAGCAGCATGGCAGCATTGAGCCGGGCGCCGAAGTAACCGATGGCGGTACTGGCGGCCACCGCCACCATCAGGGCAAAGAACAGTACGCGCAGTTCACCGGCGCGGGCATCGCGCTGTAACTGGCGCAGTGCAAGGCTGAACAGACGCGTCAGGGGCATACGTGCCATCAAGGCTCCAGAGGGGCGACCTGGCGCCCGGCTTCAAGACGGATCAGGCGGCGGCAACGGTGTGCCAGGCGCTCGTCGTGGGTGACCAGCACCAGGGTGGTGTTGCGTTCCTTGTTCAGTTCGAACAACAGGTCGCTGATCCGTTCACCGGTGTGGCTGTCGAGGTTGCCGGTCGGCTCGTCGGCAAACAGCACGTCCGGGTCGGCAGCAAAGGCCCGGGCAATGGCGACCCGTTGCTGCTCACCGCCGGACAGCTGGCGCGGGGTGTGGGTCAGGCGCTTGCCAAGGCCGACCCGCTCCAGCAGGGTCCGGGCCTGTTCGCGGGCGTCCTTGCGGCCTTCGAGCTCCATCGGCAGCATGACGTTTTCCAGCGCATTGAGGCTGTCGAGCAACTGAAACGACTGGAAGACAAAACCGACGTGCTCGGCGCGAACCCTGGCACGTTCGTCTTCGTCCAGCTGGCTGAGATTGCGGCCCGAAAGAATCACGCTGCCGGCGCTGGGCAGGTCAAGGCCGGCCAGCAGGCCGAGCAGGGTGGACTTGCCGGAACCCGAAGCGCCGACGATGGCCAGGGTGTCACCCTTGTTCAGTTCAAGGGAGAGTTCGTGCAGGATAGTCAGGTCACCTTCGGTGCTGGGGACCACTTTGCTGAGGTTTTGGGCACTGAGAATACTTTCACTCATGGAGAATCCGATGCGTGCGTGGTTATTGAATGCTGCTCTGGGGTCGTTGTTGCTGCTATCACAGGGCGCAGCGGCGGGCACAGTGTTGATCGTTGGGGATAGTATCAGCGCGGCTTTCGGCCTGGATACCCGTGTGGGCTGGGTGAGTCTGTTGCAAAAACGCATGCAGGAGCAGGGTTTCGACAGCAAGGTGGTCAATGCGTCGATCAGTGGCGACACCAGCGCCGGCGGGCTCGCGCGGCTGCCTGCGCTGCTTGCAGAGCATAAACCGCAACTGGTGGTGCTTGAGTTGGGCGGTAACGATGGCCTGCGTGGACAACTGCCCGCGCAATTGCAACAAAACTTGACCAGCATGGTAGATCAGTCACAAAAGGCCGGTGCCAAGGTGCTGTTGCTGGGCATGCGGATCCCGCCTAACTACGGGCCGCGCTATACCCAGGCATTCGAAGCCGCCTATGTTGATCTGGCCAGGGAGAAACAGTTGCCGTTCGTGCCGTTTTTCCTTGAAGGGGTAGGCGGGGTGCCTGCGCTGATGCAGGCTGATGGCATCCACCCTGCCGCCGCGGCCCAGAACACGTTGCTGGAAAACGTCTGGCCGACCCTGAAACCCTTGCTTTGAGGCTTTTCCAGCGGGGCGCTTTCGGCTAATGTTGCGCCCCCCTCACTGGAGCCCTCCATGCCGCGCCCTGCCTGGTCCCTTTTTGCTTATCAGATGATCGAACCTGACGAACAGCTCGATCTGTTCGCCTGCCAGGAAGCCAGGGTCCATTTGATCGCCCGACAACTGGTGCTGGGAGGCACCGCCGACCGGACGCTGTGCGGTACGTTGCTGCCGGCTCAGCCGCGCCTGTTACAGGTTGAGACACAAATACTTCAGCAAGAGCGCCTGTGCCCGCTGTGCAAGGCCATCCTTGACGCGCAGCGGCGTGGCATGCACCCGATCTGGCCGGAACTGTAAGCGGCGCGAGCCAGCAGGCTCCCGGTCGCGTCAAGCCGGGTGTACACTGCGATTTCTACCGTGTTTAGCCGAAGGATTTCACCGGATGTTGTCGCGCATTCCTGTCGTTGCCCGCTGTCTGTCGCTTGCCGCCCTGTGGGTCGCCTGTTCTGCCCAGGCCACCGAACTGCCCTTGCCGCCGCCAGGCGAGGATATCGTCGGCCAGGTGCAGGTCATCGATGCGAGGTACGAAGACACCTTCGCCGATCTGGGCACCCGCTATGGCCTGGGCTACCTGGAAATGATCGCCGCCAACCCCGGCGTCGATGCCTGGCTGCCTGGCGCCGGTACCAGGGTCACGCTGCCAACCCGCTTCATCCTGCCACCCGGCCCGCGTGAAGGCATCGTGATCAACCTGGCCGAATACCGCCTGTATTACTACCCCAAGGGCAAGAACGTGGTCTACACCTACGCCTTGGGCATCGGTCGCGAGGGCTGGGGGTCGCCAATCGGCAATACCCGCATCGTTGCCAAAACGCCGAACCCGACCTGGACACCGCCAGCGTCGATCCGCGCCGAACATGCGGCCGATGGCGATATCCTGCCCGCCGTAGTGCCTGCCGGCCCTGACAACCCGCTAGGACCGTTCAAGTTCGGCCTGGGTATGTCTGGCTACCTGATCCACGGCTCGAACAAAAAGTTCGGCATCGGCATGCGCACCAGCCACGGCTGCTTTCGGATGTACAACAACGACGTCCTGACCCTGGCTGACATGGCCCCGGTTGGCACCTCGGTGCGCATCATCAACGAACCTTACAAATTCGGTGTCAGCGGCGGCAAGGTCTACCTTGAAGCCCACACCCCGCTCGATGAGCAAGGCAACCCTTCGGTCGTCGACAAGCACACTGCGGTGATCAATAGCTTGCTCAAGCACGAGGACCTGGCCAACAACATGCGCACCAACTGGGATCTGGTGCGTGACGTCGTAGCGGCGGAAGACGGCATCCCGACCGAAATCGCCGTGCCGGCCGCCAATACCCCGGCGGTGCCTGTGCAGGACAATGTGCAGGCGGTGTTTCAGTAATTGATGAAAGCGCTGGGCAGGGAAGCCTATTGCGCTAAATTGAACCGTTCGCGGCTGAAGCCGCTCCTGCGCCGCCGGTTCCCCAGGCAATAAAAAAGGCCGACCCGCGAGCGGGTCGGCCTTTTCACAATCCCGAAGGGACTATTACTTGCGGCTAGCCTTGTCCAGCATGCGCAGAGCACGCTCGTTGGCTTCGTCGGCAGTTTGCTGAGCTTTCTGAGCAGCAGCCAGAGCTTCGTCAGCCTTACGGTAGGCTTCGTCAGCACGAGCTTGTGCACGTGCGGCTGCATCTTCAGTAGCAGTCAGACGAGCTTCGGTTTCTTTGGAGACGCTGCTGCAACCGGTGGCCAGAACGGCGGCCAGAGCCAGAGCAGAGAATTTCAGAACGTTGTTCATCGTGTTCCCCTTCAAGGACTTATTTCAAATTCGTCATCTCTCGAAAGTGAGAAAATGACTGGCGTACATAGTACTCATTGTTTGTAGTAAGTAAACGGACGAAGCGCAAGATACCCACAAAATTCTTGTCGCTGAAAGTCTTTCGTCATACTTCTCAAGTGGATTGTATGAAAACTATCCACTTCGGCCTGACGGACGAGCTGTTGTTGATTGCTGTTCAGGGTCTTTGCAAAAGCCTGGGCAGCCTGTGGCGTGATGTCACAGTGACTTTAGCGGTCATCAAGGCGTCTCAATGGACAACTTGCGACAGTGTCAGGTTCCATTATCAAACAGCAGATTGCAGGGTCTGATTTTTAACGGACGGTTTGCTTGAGTAGATTGGACAATCACGCCTACTATTTGGTAGTGCTGTTCAGGTTGATAGGCGATGTGTCGGTCGTTACCTGTACAACACAGGGCGGCATAGAGGTTCCTTCGCCGGAAAAACATCGGTAAGGTAGGGGTCCAATTCCAAGACCCGCTAGGAGTAATGATGAGCGAGGCGTTGTCCATTGAACATGATCAGGCCAAACATCAGTTTGCAGTCGAGATCGACGGCCATCGCGCCTATTTGACCTACATGGACCTGGGCAAGCAGACCCTGGATTTCTATCGCACCTTCGTGCCTGATGCCCTGCGCGGTCGCGGTATTGCGGCAGCGCTGACTGAGCATGCGCTGGCCTTTGCTGACCAGGGCGGCTATACCGTGATTCCATCGTGCTCGTACGTCGAGCGTTACATGGAGCGCCATCAGCGCCGTAGCGGCGCCCAGGATGTGATTGGCTGATCGGTCACCCAGAATTGAAAACGCCGGGCTTTGCCCGGCGTTTTGCATTGTGCTCTGGCGCTGAGCCTCAGCCGCGGTTACGCGCGGGCAATACGTCCTTGAGCTTGGCATGCATGCTGCGCAGGGTCTTTTCAGTCGCCGACCAGTCAATGCAGGCGTCGGTGATCGATACGCCGTATTGCAGCTCTGCCAGGTCTTTCGGAATCGACTGGCAACCCCAGTTAAGGTGGCTTTCAACCATCAAACCGATAATCGACTGGTTGCCTTCGAGAATCTGGTTGGCCACGTTCTCCATGACCAGTGGCTGCAGGCCCGGGTCCTTGTTGGAGTTGGCGTGGCTGCAATCGACCATGATGTTCGGGCGGATCTTGGCCTTGCTGAGGTCTTGCTCGCACAGTGCGACGCTGACCGAATCATAGTTGGGCTTGCCGTTGCCGCCACGCAACACCACGTGGCCATAGGCATTGCCTTTGGTCGTGACGATGGACACGCCGCCTTCCTGGTTGATGCCCAGGAAGCGGTGCGGCTTGGAAACCGACTGCAGGGCGTTGATCGCTACGGTCAGGCCGCCATCGGTGCCGTTCTTGAAACCCACTGCCGAAGACAGGCCCGAGGCCATTTCCCGGTGGGTCTGCGATTCGGTGGTGCGGGCGCCGATCGCCGACCAGCTGATCAGGTCCTGCAGGTACTGCGGCGAGATCGGGTCCAGCGCCTCGGTGGCGGTAGGCAGGCCCATCTCGGCCAGATCCAGCAGCAGTTGCCGACCAATGTGCAGGCCGTCCTGGATCTTGAACGAGTCGTCCAGGTACGGGTCGTTGATCAGGCCTTTCCAGCCCACCGTGGTGCGTGGCTTTTCGAAATACACGCGCATGACCAGATAGAGCGTGTCCGACACTTCAGCGGACAGCGCCTTGAGGCGCTCGGCGTATTCTTTGGCTGCCTTCAGATCGTGGATCGAGCAGGGGCCGATCACGATGAACAGGCGATGATCCTTGCCATCGAGAATGTTGCGGATCACCTCACGGCCTTCGCTTACGGTCTTGAGCGCCGCAGCAGTCAGGGGAATCTCGCGCTTGAGCTGATCCGGGGTGATCAGTGTCTCGTTGGAAGCGACGTTAAGGTCGTCAATCGGTAAATCGGCCATCGGTTTACTCATCTGGTCACGGTGGCTGGCCGCCGGCGGGCGGTCCCAGCATATTGAGCGTTGCGGGTGCCGAACCTTATCGCGTTAGCGCGTGTTTCTACAAGCTGGCGTTACCGTGCGCTGGCCAATCTGCGCCGCCCATGAGCGGCATATGAACAGTGACGCAAATCTCGATAAACTCATGCCTTGTCGTTCTGGAGCGTACCGCGTGGAGCAATTGCAGCTCACTGACCTTGATATTGACCGTCAGCTATTGGATTTGCCAGGCCGCTCACTGTTGCTGTTCACCGGACAAGGCTGTGCCAGTTGCCGGTGGGCTTACGAGCAACTGCCACACATGAGCTTGCCGCTTGAACGGTTGTGCTGGATCGACGCTGAACGTAACGGCGGTGCGGTGGCGCGTTATGAAGTGTTTCATTTGCCGGCCTTGTTTGTGGTGTGTGACGGCCAGTTTTATGGTGCGATACGTTCCTCCCTGAACCGGGTAATGCTCACTCAGGCGCTTGAGAAGGCCTTCGCCCAGCAGCCTGACGAGCTGCCCTGAGCCTGCCAACAAGGATCTGTGCCAATGACCTTAACGACTCAACGCCCGCGCATCGGCATCATCGGTACCGGTGCGATCGGCGGTTTTTATGGCTTGATGCTGGCGCGCGCCGGCTTCGACGTGCATTTTTTACTGCGTAGCGAATTCGCTGCCGTGTGCCGGCAGGGGTTGCGGGTCGACAGCCAGGTACACGGCCGCTTGCTGCTTGCACCGGTCAATGCCCATCGCAGCGCTGCCGACATGCCGCCTTGTGACTGGTTGCTGGTCGGCGCCAAGTCGACCTCTAACGCTGACCTGGCTCCGTTGATCGCCCAGGCCGCCGCGCCTGGCGCGCGGATTGTGCTGTTGCAGAACGGTCTCGGTGTCGAAGACCAGTTACGTGCCTTGCTGCCCGAGACCCTGCATATTCTTGGCGGGCTGTGTTTCATCGCGGTGTACCGCCAGGCGCCCGGGGTCGTCGTGCATCAGTCCGGTGGTGCGGTCAATCTGGGCTATCACAGTGGTCCGGCAAGCGAGTCGGCGCAGCGTCAGGCGGTGGTCGAGGAGGGCGCAGCATTACTGCGCGCTGCCGGGGTGGACAGCCAGGCCATGGCAGATCTGCAGCAGGCGCGCTGGCAGAAGCTGGTCTGGAACGTGCCTTATAACGGGTTGTCGGTGGTGCTGCAGGCGGGCACCGGGGCACTGATGAATGACCCGGCTGTTCGCGAGCTGATTGTCAGCCTGATGAATGAAGTGATTCAGGGCGCTGCTGCCTGTGGCCATATGCTGCCGGAGCAGTATGCCCAGACCCTGTTCAGCTTTACCGAAAAAATGCCCGACTACTGGCCGAGCATGTACCTCGATTACCGTGAGCGGCGCCCGCTGGAGCTACAGGCCATTTACGAAGCACCGCTGAACGCCGCCCGTGCCGCCGGATTCGACATGCCACAGGTGCGCATGCTGTATCAGGCGCTGACATTCATCGATCGTCGTCAACGGGCGGATGTGCCAGCCGCCCTGGCATAAGCTGATACGGGCATGGCGGACCGGTGCCAGGTTCGCCGCCGCATTGGTAGGGCGCTGCTAAGCTCAATCAATCTCCGCCATTTCTGGCAGTTCAGGAGGTCGTATGATTCGTTCGATGCTGTATGCCACAGATCTCGGTCTGTACGCGCCTTACGTGACGCAACATGCGTTGGCACTGGCTCGAACCTTCAATGCGCGGCTGCACGTCATCCATGTTGTCGAGCCGCTGGGGCTGTTCGCCGAGTCGGTGCTACAGAGCTATCTGGGTGATGAAGCACTCCGGCAGTTGCACGGCAAAGGCGTGAGTACATTCATGGAAGGCATAGAGCAACGGATGCTCGACGGGTTTCGTGAAGAGCTGGGCGAAGGGCATCAGGACCTGTCCTTCATCCGCACGGTGCGAGTCGTGCAGGGCGATCCTTGCGATGTGATTCTCGAACAGGCACGTGAACTGGCTGTTGACCTGCTGGTCATCGGCAGTCACAGCCGAATGGTCGGGGAGGGCGCGCCGATCGGGCGTACCGTTGCCCGGGTTTTGCAGTATTCGGTTGTACCGGTTTACATGGTGCCCATGATGCAGAGCAGGCAGTGATGAAAAAATTGATGGCCTGAGTGAAATCGCGCGTGCCATTACGGCGTAAAGGTGATAAAAAGTTCTAGCTTTCTAACTCAGACCATTAATACAGTTATATACCGTCGCTGATGCCCATCTGCTTGAGGGATACCTATGAAGCTTCAACAACTGCGCTATATCTGGGAAGTGGCGCACCACGACCTCAACGTTTCCGCGACGGCCCAGAGCCTGTACACCTCCCAGCCGGGAATCAGTAAACAGATTCGCCTGCTCGAAGACGAGCTGGGCGTGGAAGTCTTTGCCCGCAGCGGCAAGCACCTGACCCGGGTCACCCCGGCTGGCGAGCGGATCATCACGACCGCAGGCGAGATTCTGCGCAAGGTCGAGAGCATCAAACAGATTGCCCAGGAATTCTCCAACGAGAAGAAAGGCACCCTCTCGATTGCCACGACCCATACCCAGGCGCGCTATGCCTTGCCGCCGATCATTGGCAGTTTCATCAAGCAGTATCCGGATGTGGCCTTGCACATGCACCAGGGGTCACCGACACAGATCGCCGAGATGGCTTCTGATGGTACGGTGGACTTTGCGATTGCCACCGAAGCGCTGGAGCAGTTCGGTGATCTGATCATGATGCCGTGCTATCGCTGGAACCGTTGTGTGGTCGTGCCGCAGGGGCATCCGCTGACCAAGGCGCCGAAACTGACCCTGGAATTGCTTGCCGAGTACCCGATCGTGACCTACGTGTTCGGCTTCACTGGCCGTTCAAAGCTCGACGAAGCATTCAGCAATCGTGGCCTGGTGCCCAAGGTTGTGTTCACTGCGGCTGACGCCGACGTCATCAAAACCTATGTACGGCTGAACCTGGGGGTGGGGATCGTCGCGCACATGGCGGTCGATGAAGAACTGGACAAGGATCTGGTGGCGCTGGATGCCAGCCATCTGTTCGAATCGAGCGTGACCAAGATCGCCTTCCGTCGCGGTACCTTCCTGCGCGGCTTCATGTGCGACTTTATCGAAAAATTCGCCCCGCACCTGACCCGTGAAATGATGGCCAAGGCCATTCATTGCCATAACAAGCAAGAGCTTGAAGAGCTGTTCGCCGGCGTGGAATTGCCTGTTCACTGACAAATACCAAAGTGAACAACTGCAGGAGCGACCTCGGTCGCGAAAGAGCCGATACAGCCTCCGCATTTGCGGCGTCTGGCCAATCTTCGCGACCAAGGTCGCTCCTACGCCAGCTTGCTCAAGCCTTGCTGATCAAATTGCCAGCGTGCAGCCCGCATTCTTTCTGGGTCGACTCTTCCCACCACCAGCGGCCTTCGCGCTCGTGCTGATTCGGCAGCACCGGGCGGGTGCAGGGTTCGCAGCCGATGCTGATGAAGCCGCGTTCGTGCAGGCTGTTGTAGGGCAGTTCCAGCATGCGGATATAGCCCCACACTTCTTCACTGCTCATCTGTGCCAGCGGGTTGAACTTGTACAGTGGGCGCTCTGGGGTCGAGAACGCGCCGTCGATTTCCAGGGCGGCAACCTGGCTGCGGGTGCCAGGGCTCTGATCGCGGCGCTGGCCGGTGGCCCAGGCTTTCACTGTGCTCAGCTTGCGGCGCAGCGGTTCGATCTTGCGCACACCGCAGCATTCACCGTGGCCATCCTTGTAGAAGCTGAACAGGCCCTTTTCGCGTACGAAAGGCTCAAGCTTGCTGTGATCCGGCGAAACGATATCGATGTCGATGGCGTAGGTCTCGCGCACCTTGTCGATGAAGCGGTAGGTTTCCGGATGCAGGCGGCCGGTGTCGAGGCTGAAGACCTTGACGTTCTTGTTGATCTTCCAGGCCATGTCCACCAGCACCACGTCTTCGGCACCGCTGAACGAGATCCACAGTTCATCGCCGAAGTGAGTAAAGGCCAGTTTGAGGATGTCCTGGGGGGATTTGTTGGCGTACGCCGCAGCCAGTTCGGCAACGTCGAATGGTTGGCTCATCAGGTGTGTTCCTAGTACTGAGGTGGCGCTTAAGCGCTCGTGGTGGCGGCCATGGTAACAAAAACTGTCTGAGTGTGAGCGCGTCGCCCTGCGTGGAGCCTCACAGTGGCGAGGTTTTTTCCGGATGCGACGTCAGCTTGCGCTGTGGCGACATTAGCCTCTAAAGTGCCGCTTCTCTCAAGATCCATTCAAGGAGTGTTCTGTGGAAATTGCCTGTCTCGACCTGGAAGGTGTGCTGGTTCCGGAAATCTGGATCGCCTTTGCCGAAAAAACCGGTATCGAAGCCCTGCGGGCAACCACCCGGGACATTCCCGACTATGACGTGCTGATGAAGCAGCGCCTGCGCATTCTTGACGAGCATGGCCTGAAGCTGTCCGATATTCAGGCAGTGATCGGCACCCTCAAGCCGCTCGACGGCGCCGTGGAGTTCGTCGACTGGCTGCGCGAGCGCTTTCAGGTGGTTATCCTCTCGGATACCTTCTACGAGTTCTCGCAGCCGCTGATGCGTCAACTGGGCTTCCCGACCCTGCTGTGCCATCGCCTGATCACTGACGAGACGGATCGGGTGATCAGCTATCAATTGCGCCAGAAAGACCCCAAGCGCCAGTCGGTACTGGCCTTCAAGAGCCTGTACTACCGAGTGATCGCGGCCGGCGATTCGTACAACGACACCACCATGTTAGGGGAAGCCGACGCCGGAATTCTGTTCCATGCGCCGGACAACGTGATTCGCGAATTCCCGCAGTTCCCGGCGGTGCATAGCTTTGAGGACTTGAAGAAAGAGTTCATCAAGGCGTCGAATCGTGAGTTGAGCCTGTAGGGCGGGCATCGCCGGGCTTCTTCAGTGGCGCAAGCTTTCGCCGCTGAAGCGGCTCCTACAGGCTCTCCAGGGTACGCAGTAGCACACCGACTTTGGTGAAGCATTCCTGATATTCCGCTTCACATTCCGAGTCGGAAACGATGCCGCCGCCGGCCCAGCAGGACACCTTGCCATCCTTGACCAGCAGGCTGCGGATGGCAATCGAGCTGTCCATTTCGCCGCGCACGTCCAGATACAGCAGCGAGCCGCAGTACAGCGCGCGGCGCTGTGGTTCGAGTTCATCGATGATCTGCATGGCCCGGATCTTGGGGGCGCCGGTGATGGAACCGCCGGGAAAGCTGCCGCCGAGCAAGTCCAGGGCGTCACGGTCGGCGGCCAGTTCGCCGGTGATGCTGCTGACCAGGTGGTGCACGTTGGGGTAGCTTTCGATGCTGAACAGCTCCGGCACCCGCACCGAGCCGGTCCGGCAGTTGCGGCCCATGTCGTTGCGCAGCAGGTCGACGATCATCAGGTTTTCTGCACGATCCTTCGGGCTGGCCAGCAACTCATCGGCCAGCCGCCGGTCTTCGGCAGCGTCCAGGCTGCGTGGCCGGGTGCCTTTGATGGGGCGGGTTTCAACCTGGCCCTGGTGCACCTGGACGAAGCGCTCCGGCGATACGCTCAGCAGCGCAGCACCTTCGGCTAACGGCATATAGCCCGAGAAGGGCGTCGGGCAGGCTTCGCGTAGAGCGGTATAGGCCGCCCACGGATCACCTGAGCAGGTGGCCTGGAAGCGTTGGGTCAGGTTGACCTGATAGCAGTCGCCTGCCTGAATGTAGTGCTGCAGGCGGGTGAACGCTGCGCGGTACTGGTCGGCGCTGAGGTTGGCGGCAAACGGGCTGTGCAGCCGGAAGGTGTCGACACGGCTATCGCCCGGTTGGCTGAATAGCTCAATCAGCCGCTGGCGCTCGGTGCTGGCCAGGGCGGGATGAAACATCAGTTGGCTGGTAGCGGCCTGATGGTCGCTGATCAGTGCCCAGGCATACAGCCCTAATTGGGCGTCTGCCAGTTGCAGATCGTCCACCGACTGGCCCGGCAGGGTTTCCAGGCGACGGCCGAAGTCATAGCCCAGGTAGCCCATCAAGCCGCCTGCGAAAGGCAGTTCGCAGCCTGTCGGCAGATTGGCGCTGCCAAGTCGGGTCAATGCCAGGCGCAGGCGTTGCAGGAAGGCCGCGCCGGTTTCCTGCTGTTGGCATTGCAAGGTTTCCAATGGCCAGGCGCTGCACAGGTCAAAGCGGCCGCGCTGCGCCGTCGGCCGACCACTGTCGAGCAACACGGCGCCGGGCGCCTGGCGAATCCTGGCGAAATAGACACCCGGATCAGGGGAGTACGGCAAAGGGTGCAGCGTGCAGGTTGGCATGCGTGACTACGATCAACGACGGAAAGGCGCTGATTGTAATCACCGACGCCCTATCAGGACAGACCCCTGTCGTTGTCTGGCTGGCGTGCGAAGTATGCGGGTCAGGCGGGCACGTGGCCAAACAGCTGCTGAACGAACCTTACCCGTTGCTCCGGGGTTTGTTGTTCATCGTTGAGCGCCAGCTTTTCCAGATGCGCTTCAATGGCATGGGTGCGCAGGGTCAGGCCGCAGTCATTGGCAATCTGGATGTTCAGGCCGGGGCGAGCATTGAGTTCGAGAATCAACGGGCCTTTTTCCTGGTCCAGCACCATGTCGACGCCGATATAGCCCAGGCCGCACAGCTCGTAACATTCGGCCGCCAGCTTCATGAACCCGTCCCAGTAGGGCAGTTGCACCCCATCCACCGCATTGGCGGTGTCGGGGTGTTTGCTGATGATGCGGTTCAGCCAGGTGCCTTTGAGGGTGATGCCGGTGGCCAGGTCGACGCCCACGCCGATGGCGCCCTGGTGCAGGTTGGCCTTGCCGCCGGACTGACGGGTCGGCAGGCGCAGCATGGCCATCACCGGATAGCCCATCAGCACGATGATGCGAATGTCGGGCACACCTTCATAGCTGATGCTCTTGAAGATGGTGTCGGGAATTACCCGGTATTCGATCAGCGCCCGGTCGCGATGGCCGCCCAGCGAATACAGGCCGGTGAGGATGCTGGAAATCTGGTGCTCGATCTCCGAACGGCTGACCAGTCGCCCGGAGACACTGCGAAAGCTGTCCTCGAAACGGTCGGCGATGACCATGATGCCGTCGCCACCGGCACCTTGGGCCGGCTTGATGACGAAATCATCATGGCCACCGATGATCTCGTCCAGACGGTCGATTTCCTTCTCGGTGGAGATCACGCCGTACATCTGCGGCACATGAATGCCGGCGCTGATGGCGCGCTCCTTGGTGATGATCTTGTCATCGACAATCGGGTACAGGCTGCGCTTGTTGTACTTGAGCACGTAGTCGGCGTTACGCCGGTTGATGCCCATGATGCCGCGCGCTTGCAGTTCCTTCCAGGTCTTCCACCAGCCAATCATTTGGCGTCTTCCTCTTTGAGGAAGGCGCGAAAACGAACCAGCTCGGTCAGGCGATAACCGCGGTAGCGACCCATGGCAAGCATGAAGCCGACCAGCACCAGCAGGATGGCCGGGAAGGTGAACACAAAGTAGGTCAGCTCCGGCACGGTCATGATCAGGTAGGCCAGCGAGGCGGCGAACAGGGTGCCCACCCCGACTTTCATGGCATGGCTGGCGCCGCGCTCTTCCCAGGTGATCGACAGCCGTTCGATGGTCATGGTCAGGATCACCATCGGGAACAGCGATACCGACAGGCCGCGTTCGATGCCCAGCTTGTGACTGAACACGCTGATGACCGCGATCAGTACCACCACGAAGGTCAGCACCACCGACAGGCGCGGCAGCATCTGTAGCTTGAGATGCTCAAGGTAAGAGCGCAGTGACAGGCCCAGCGCGGTGATCACGGTAAACAGCAGGATGCCGAAGTCCAGCTGGGTCTCGCGAAAGGCCAGGGCGATCAGGACCGGTGTGAAGGTGCCCAGGGTCTGCAGGCCGATCAGGTTGCGCAGCACCAGAATCACCAGCACGCCGATGGGAATCATGACCATGATCATGAAGCTCTGCTGGGTTTGTAGCGGCAGGCCGTACAGCGAGTAGGAAAGAAAGTCGGCGTCGGTGTTTTCATCGGTGAGCTGGGCCAGGCGGATGGCGTTCATCTCGCTGTTGCTCAGGGTGAAGCTCACCGTGGCCTTGCGGGCGCCATCCACGCTGACCAGCGGCTCGTCGCCAGTCCACCACAGCAGGCGATCGCCCGGCAGGCCGGACTCACCGGTCAATGGGTTGAAATACAGCCAATCCTTGCCGTTGAAGCTGCGCAGCCACAGTTCCGGAGTCTGCGGGGTGCCTGCTTCGAGGCGAATGGTGTGTACCTTCTCCATTGGCACATGCGCGATCGACAGCAGCAGGTCGACCACCTGGGCCTTGCGGGCCGGCGACGGATCGCCTCCGAGCAGCAACTTGGCGTTATCGTCGTTGCTGTTGTTGACCCGCTTGATCGCCTCGCTGACGAAGGTTTCGACATCCGCCGAGTGCTGGCGTATGGGGGCCAGCAGGGCGTCGGCGGCGATCTTCTCGGCCCCTTCTACCGGCAGGCTGTCGCGGAAAATCGGGCCTTTGGGCTTGGGTTTGTCAGCGCTGTAGCGTTTGGTCAGCACCAGCCGGTAGTACAGGGTCTGGTTACCGTTGGCGCGGCGCGATGACCAGGTGGCCTTGCGGTTGCCGTCGACGCGATTGACGCTGACCCCATAGTTATTGGCGATGAAGCTCTCGTTGAGGCTGATGTAGTCCTGGTTCAGCGGCGGAACGAACATCTGCACTTTGACCGACTCTTTGGCGTTGGCGAGGAATTCGATCTTGGCGTCGATATTCCACAGGTCGTCGGTTTCGTCTTCGGTCATCGGGATGCCGAGCACCAATACCTGCCAGGCCGTGATCGCCAGGCCCAAGGTGACCAGGACGCCGATCAGGATTTTCAGGTGAAGGGTAAGAGCGCGCATGGGATTACTCTGCGTGTTGAGCGATTTTGGCGGCACAGGCAGGTTTGCCGGCGGCGTATTTCAAGCTGGGGTCGACCATCGCGTTGAAGCGTTTGAGCGCGTCGGCGCCAATCAAAAGCGGGTATTGGAAAGCGCGGCGGTCGGTCAAGTTCACTTCCAGGTGACGTAAATCTTCACCCAGGCAGACGTCCAGGCTGATCACCGGCCTGGCGCTGTACTGCTGTTCTTTATTGGCGCCCATATCATCGGCGCGGCGCTTGATCTGGCCGACCCGCAGCAGCGGTTTCTCGATGGGGTGGGCATGAGCCTTGTCGATGGCCAGGTAGAAGCGCACCCAGCGTTGCCCGTCACGGGTGAAATACGAGATGTCACGGGCGCTCAGTGAGGCGGTGACAGCACCGGTGTCGAGCTTGGCGGGCACATCAAGGTCGATTTCCGGCAGCCGGGCGTATTCGTTCAGGCCGTAGACCGATCGGTCGGCAGCGAGTGCGGGTAGGGGCAGTATCAGCAGGCAGAACAGAAAAAAGCGGGTCATTGGGTCCTGGTACATCGGAGAAAAACGGTGACAGCCTCAGACCCGCAGCGGGGCTATGGGTTCGCAGGTCATGTAAAGAGGGGCAAAAAACGCCGGGCATTCTAACATGAAGCCTTTATGACGCCAGCCAACTGCCAGCTATCATTGTTTCGTCCGGTATTAGACGATTGTCGACAATCCATGGATTTGCTTTGACGTATTTTCTGTCAGTGGCTAGATTGTCAGGTATGTGAAATCAAAGGTGTCGACAATATGCTGGATGTGGTTGAGCCGTTGCCGCCAGCCGGCGTACCTGCCGGGCAAGAAACTGAAACACTTTCCGAGAATGTGTTCCGGCGTATCCAGGCCGCTATTATCAGCGGCGAAATTGCCCCTGGCAGCAAAATCTCTGAACCGGAACTGGCGCGCACCTACGGCATCAGTCGTGGTCCGCTGCGTGAGGCGATTCACCGGCTCGAAGGCCAGCGGCTGGTCGTGCGGGTGCCGCACGTCGGGGCGCGGGTAGTGTCGCTTACCCATGCGCAGATGATCGAGCTGTACCAGATCCGTGAGTCGCTGGAAGGGTTGGCTTGTCGGCTGGCGGCCGAGCGGATGAGCGAGGCGCAGATCCAGCAATTGCGCGACGTGCTGCATACCCATGAGCACGACGCAGCGTTCCAGGCCGGGCTGGGCTACTACCAGCAGGAGGGCGATTTTGATTTCCACTACCGGATCATTCAGGGCAGCGGCAACCAGACCCTGAGCCAGATGCTGTGCGGCGAGCTGTATCAGTTGGTGCGCATGTACCGCATTCAGTTCTCCACGACACCCAATCGTCCCCGCCAGGCCTTTGCCGAGCATCATCGCATTCTCGATGCGATCGCCGACCGTGATGGCGAGCTGGCCGAACTTTTGATGCGCCGCCATATCGGCGCCTCCCGACGCAATATCGAGCGGCATTACCAGGCCGCCCCCGACCGAGGTGAAGCATGAGTCACGTCCATACCAGTCCCGGCCAGCGCCTGCGCGATGCAGTGGCCAGCGAGCAGCCCCTGCAAGTGGTGGGCACCATTAACGCCAACCACGCCCTGTTGGCCCAGCGTGCCGGGTTCAAAGCCATTTATCTGTCAGGTGGCGGGGTGGCGGCAGGTTCGCTGGGCTTGCCGGATCTGGGGATTTCGGGTCTTGAAGACGTGCTGATCGATGTGCGGCGTATCACCGATGTCTGCGATCTGCCGCTGCTGGTGGATGCCGACACCGGCTTCGGCTCGTCGGCCTTCAATGTGGCGCGGACCGTACGCTCGATGATCAAGGCCGGTGCCGCCGGCATTCATATCGAGGACCAGGTCGGCGCCAAGCGTTGCGGCCACCGGCCCAACAAGGAAATCGTCTCCCAGCAGGAGATGGTCGACCGCATCAAGGCCGCAGTGGATGCCCGTACCGATCCTGGCTTTGTGATCATGGCACGCACCGACGCACTGGCGGTTGAAGGCCTGGACGCGGCGCTGGAACGCGCGGCGGCCTGCATTGAAGCCGGGGCCGACATGGTGTTCCCGGAGGCGATCACCGAGCTTTCCATGTATCAGCAGTTCGCCAGCCGGGTCGGCGTGCCGATCCTGGCCAACATCACCGAATTCGGTGCCACGCCGCTGTTCAGCACTGACGAGTTGCGTGAAGTGGGCGTAGGCCTGGTGCTTTATCCGCTGTCGGCGTTCCGCGCGATGAACAAGGCCGCAGAAAACGTATTCAACGCCATCCGCCGCGACGGCACGCAGAAGAACGTGATCGACACCATGCAAACCCGCATGGAGCTGTACGACGCGATCGATTACCACCGCTTCGAGCAGAAGCTTGATGCGCTGTTTGCCCAGAAGAAGGGTTAGGAGATCGCCCGCTGCCGCGGCCTCGCGCTAACCTCGTAGGACTAATGCGGATCAGTTAAGGGCAACGCGGTCCGGTGGGAGTCGGCTCAGCCGACGAATGCTGCGGTAAATTCACAGAAGATGTGCCGGTTTTACTGGCCCTTTCGCCGGCAACCGGAGCGCCGGCCGGCCGCTCCCACCGGGACCGAGCAAGGTTTGATAATTGCTTTACTGATTGGCATTACCCCCGTAGGACCGGCCGGGCGGCGATCCGCTTTAGCCGGGAAGCCTTCGCAGCTAAAGCTGCTCCTACGGGCGATTGTCTGCAATACCGTGAACAACCCGAAAAGATTGCCCATTCCCAGAAAAAACAGATAACCGGAGAATGTCATGGCTGAAGCAAAAGTATTGAGTGGCGCCGGCCTGCGTGGTCAGGTCGCCGGCCAGACTGCCCTGTCCACCGTCGGCCAGTCCGGCGCCGGACTCACCTACCGTGGTTACGATGTACGTGAATTGGCCGCAGGCGCCAGTTTCGAGGAGGTCGCTTACCTGCTGCTGGACGGTGAACTGCCGACTCAGGCGCAGTTGGCCGATTACCAGCAGCGCCTGAAGACCCTGCGTGACCTGCCGCAAGCCTTGAAAGAAGTGCTTGAGCGTATCCCGGCCAGCACCCATCCGATGGACGTAATGCGCACGGGCGCGTCGATGCTCGGTACCCTTGAGCCGGAGCAGAGTTTCGACCAGCAACGCGCCGCCACCGACCGCCTGCTGGCGGCCTTCCCGGCGATCATGTGCTACTGGTATCGCTTCAGTCACGACGCTCAGCGCATCGACTGCAGCAGCGATGAGCCGGACCTGGCCAGCCATTTCCTGCGTCTGCTCTCGGGCAAGAGCCCCAGCGAGCTGCATCGCAAAGTGATGAACGTCTCGTTGATTCTGTACGCCGAGCACGAATTCAATGCCTCGACCTTTACCGCACGGGTGTGTGCCTCGACCCTGTCGGACCTGTTCTCCTGTGTCACGGCTGCGATCGGCACGTTGCGCGGCCCGCTGCATGGCGGTGCCAACGAAGCTGCAATGGAAATGATCCAGCGCTTTGGCTCGGCAGAAGAGGCCACTGAAGGCACGCTCGGCATGCTGGCCCGTAAAGAAAAGATCATGGGCTTTGGCCATGCGATCTACCGTGATTCGGATCCGCGCAACGAGGTGATCAAGGACTGGTCACGGCAACTGGCCGCGCAAGCAGGCGATACCGTGCTGTTCCCGGTGTCCGAGGCCATTGACAAGGTCATGTGGGACGAGAAGAAGCTGTTCCCCAACGCCGACTTCTACCATGCCTCGGCGTACCACTTCATGGGCATCCCGACCAAGCTGTTCACGCCGATCTTCGTCTGCTCGCGGCTGACTGGCTGGGCCGCGCATGTGTTCGAACAACGGGCCAATAACCGCATCATCCGCCCCAGCGCGGAATATACCGGCGTCGCGCAGCGGCCTTTCGTGGCGCTGGAGCAACGCTGAACGGGCAGGGAGGCCAACCATGAGCCTCCCACCCTTAAATCCTACCGTGACCGAGTCTGCGCCCCATGAATCTTGAATACCGCAAACCTCTGCCTGGTACCGCGCTCGAGTATTTCGATGCCCGTGAAGCGGTGGAGGCCATCAGCCCCGGTGCCTGGGCGGGGCTGCCATACACCTCGCGGGTGCTGGCAGAAAACCTGCTGCGCCGCTGCGCGCCAGCCAGCCTTCGTGCGTCATTGAGCCAATTGATCGAGCGTCGCCGCGACCTGGACTTCCCGTGGTTCCCGGCGCGGGTGGTGTGTCATGACATTCTCGGCCAGACCGCACTGGTGGATCTGGCCGGGCTGCGCGATGCGATCGCTGATCAGGGCGGTGACCCGGCGCGTGTCAACCCGGTGGTGCCGGTGCAACTGATCGTCGACCATTCGCTGGCCGTGGAATGCGGCGGCTATGACCCGCAGGCGTTCGAAAAGAACCGTGCCATCGAGGACCGCCGCAACGAGGATCGCTTCCACTTCATTGACTGGACCAAAAAGGCGTTCAAGAACGTCGAGGTGATCCCGCCCGGCAACGGCATCATGCACCAGATCAATCTGGAGAAAATGTCGCCGGTGGTGCAGGTGCTTGACGGTGTGGCGTTCCCCGACACCCTGGTCGGCACCGACAGCCACACGCCGCACGTCGATGCCCTGGGGGTGATCGCCATTGGCGTCGGTGGTCTGGAGGCCGAGAATGTGATGCTGGGCCGTGCGTCATGGATGCGCTTGCCGGACATCATCGGTGTCGAACTGACTGGCAGCCGTCAGCCGGGCATTACTGCCACCGATGTGGTGCTGGCCCTGACCCAATACCTGCGCCAGCAAAAGGTGGTCGGTGCGTACCTGGAATTTTACGGCGCCGGTGCCTCCAGCCTGACGCTGGGCGACCGCGCGACCATCTCCAATATGGCACCGGAATATGGCGCCACCGCTGCGATGTTCTCCATCGATCAGCAGACGCTGGACTATTTGCGCCTCACGGGGCGTGAAGAACAGCAAGTGCAACTGGTCGAGCACTACGCGAAGATTGCCGGCCTGTGGTCCGACAGCCTGGCCGAGGTGCAGTACGAGCGGGTATTGAGCTTCGATTTGTCCAGTGTGGTGCGCAGCATGGCCGGCCCCTCCAACCCTCATGCGCGGGTCGCGACCACTGATCTGGCCGCCAAGGGTATTGCCAGTGCCTGGCAGCAAGTGCCCGGGCAGATGCCCGATGGCGCGGTGATCATCGCCGCGATCACCAGTTGCACCAATACCAGCAACCCGCGCAATGTCATCGCGGCCGGGCTGCTGGCGCGTAACGCCAACCGGCTGGGGCTGACCCGCAAACCGTGGGTCAAATCCTCCCTGGCGCCGGGCTCCAAAACAGTGGCGCTGTATCTGGACGAGGCCGGGCTCACATCCGAACTGGAGCAACTCGGTTTTGGCGTGGTGGCGTTTGCCTGCACCACTTGCAATGGTATGTCCGGTGCGCTGGAGCCGCAGATCCAGCAGGAAATCATTGACCGTGACCTGTATGCCACGGCGGTGTTGTCCGGCAATCGCAACTTTGACGGGCGTATCCACCCTTACGCAAAGCAGGCCTTTCTGGCGTCGCCGCCGCTGGTGGTTGCCTATGCCATCGCCGGGACGATCCGTTTCGATATCGAGAACGACGTGCTGGGGGTGGCCGACGGCAAGGACATTCGCCTCAAGGACATCTGGCCCAGCGACGAGGAAATCGACGCTGTGGTGCGCGCCTCGGTCAAACCCGAGCAGTTCCGCCAGGTCTACATCCCGATGTTCGCCATTGAGGCGGATCAAACCGCAGTCGCGCCGTTGTACGACTGGCGGCCGATGAGCACCTATATTCGTCGCCCGCCGTACTGGGAAGGGGCGCTGGCCGGCGAACGCACCCTCAAGGGCATGCGCCCGCTGGCGGTGTTGCCTGACAACATCACCACCGACCACCTGTCGCCGTCCAACGCCATCATGGCCAGCAGCGCGGCGGGTGAATATCTGGCGAAAATGGGCTTGCCGGAAGAGGACTTCAACTCTTATGCGACGCACCGCGGCGATCACCTGACCGCGCAGCGGGCAACGTTCGCCAACCCGCAACTGGTCAACGAAATGGCGGTGGTGGACGGCAAGGTCCAGAAAGGCTCGCTGGCGCGTATCGAGCCGCAAGGCCAGGTCACCCGCATGTGGGAGGCCATCGAAACCTACATGCAGCGCAAGCAGCCGCTGATTATCATCGCCGGCGCCGATTATGGTCAGGGCTCGTCCCGCGACTGGGCCGCCAAGGGGGTGCGCCTGGCTGGCGTCGAAGCCATCGCCGCCGAGGGGTTCGAGCGTATCCACCGCACCAATCTGGTGGGCATGGGGGTACTGCCGCTGGAGTTCAAACCCGGCACCACCCGTCTGACCCTGGGCATCGACGGTTCTGAAGTGTTCGACGTGGTGGGTGAGCGTACGCCGCGGGCGACCCTTACCCTGGTGATTACCCGGCGTAACGGCGAGCGCCTGAAGGTGCCGATGACCTGTCGTCTGGATACTGCAGAAGAAGTGTCGATCTACGAGGCGGGCGGGGTATTGCAGCGTTTTGCCCAGGATTTCCTGGCCGGCGAGGTGGCTTGATGCCCGGTTGTAATGTTTCGCGGACAAGTCCGCCACGATTTCAGGAGACCTGTTGATGGCTCATCCGGCGCAACTCAGAATTCCCGCCACCTACATGCGCGGCGGTACCAGCAAGGGGGTGTTTTTCGTCCTTGATGACCTGCCGCAAGCGGCGCAGGAGGCAGGGCCGGCCCGCGACGCGCTGCTGCTGCGGGTAATCGGCAGCCCCGACCCTTATGAAAAACAGATCGACGGCATGGGTGGGGCGACCTCCAGCACCAGCAAGACGGTGATCCTCTCGCGCAGCCAGCGCGAGGGCCACGACGTCGATTACCTGTTCGGTCAGGTGGCGATCGACAAACCCTTCGTCGACTGGAGCGGTAACTGCGGCAATCTTTCTGCCGCAGTGGGGGCCTTCGCGATCAGCCGCGGGCTGGTCGAGCCGGGCCGCATCCCCCATGACGGGGTGGCGATCGTGCGGATCTGGCAGGCCAATATTGGCAAGACCATCATTGCCCATATTCCGATCAGCGCAGGCCTGGTGCAGGAAACCGGTGACTTCGAACTCGACGGGGTAACCTTCCCGGCGGCTGAGGTGCAGCTGGAGTTTCTCGATCCGGCCGCCGATGAAGACGGCGAGGGCGGTTCGATGTTTCCCACCGGTAACCGGGTGGACGAGTTGCAGATTCCGGGGCTGGGCAGTCTTAACGCCACCTTGATCAACGCCGGTATTCCCACGGTGTTCATCAATGCTCAGGATCTGGGCTACAGCGGCACCGAGTTGCAGGTCGATATCAACGCTGACCCCAAGGCTCTGGCGTTGCTGGAAAGCATCCGTGCCCAAGGCGCGCTGCGCATGGGCCTGATCAGTCAGCTCAGCGAAGCGGCGCAGCGCCAGCACACCCCCAAGGTGGCTTTCGTGGCACCGCCGGCGGACTACAGCGCCTCCAGTGGTAAAACCGTCCGCGCCCAGGACATCGACCTGCTGGTGCGGGCCGTGTCGATGGGCAAGCTGCACCACGCGATGATGGGCACTGCGGCGGTGGCCATCGGCACCGCCGCGGCGGTGCCCGGCACCCTGGTGAACCTGGCCGCCGGCGGCCAGCCGCGCCAGGCGGTGCGTTTTGGTCATCCGTCCGGCACCTTGCGGGTCGGTGCCGAGGCTGTCGAGGTCGACGGCCAGTGGCAGGTGACCAAGGCCATCATGAGCCGCAGCGCGAGGGTGTTGATGGAAGGCTGGGTGCGGGTGCCCGCAGGAGCGGCTTAAGCCGCGAAAACCTGGCAGCGGCTACAGCGCGGGCCGCTGCAGGTTGACCCACTCCTGTACGGCCGGATGCTGCCACTGGCGTTTGGCGTAGTCCACCAGCGCCTGAGGCACCGGGTCGCCGTTAAGGATCAGGCGGTTGAGGGTGACTGCCAATTCCACGTCGACAATCGACCAGTTTCCGAACAGATACTCCCGGCCATCGGCCAGCAGGCTCTGGGCGGCCTTGATCAGCTTGTCGGCCGCAGCCTGCGCATTGGCTGACAACGGGGCCGCGACCTTCTGGCCGTAGAACACCACCAGGGTCGAGCGCTCCTGACGAATGGGCAGCAGGTCACTGCGCAGCCAGGCCTGAATCTGCCGTGCCCTGGCACGCAACTGACGATCGGTGGGCAATACCGGGTGTTCAGCGAAGCTGTCTTCCAGGTACTCAATGACTGCCGAGGATTCCGAGAGCGCAAAGTCGCCCTGCACCAGGGTCGGGACGCGGCGGGTCAGCGACAGGTCTATGTAGTCTGGCGCCTGATGGTCGCCGCGGTCCAGGTCGAGTGTGCGCAACGAGAAGGGCAGGTGCTTCTCACGCAATGTCACGAAAACGGCCAAGGCCCATGGGCTGGTGTAATGGCTGTCGACATGTAGCAGCAGGTGGTCGTCGCTCACGGGGCATCTCCTTATGAATTGAGAGTCCACACTAAGCGAGCGTCACCTATAAATAAAATTCTGAATTTCTATGCCGCCATTCCTGGCAGGAATATCAAAGTGACCCGTCGGCTGCGGCATAGTGTCGCGCCAGTTGCTTACTTGAAGCGTCTTTCAACGCCTTTTTCTACCAGCACCTTGGCCGAGATCTCTTCTACAGAGAAGTGCGTGGAGTTGAGGTTCGGGATGTTTTCACGGCGGAACAGGTTCTCGACTTCGCGCACTTCAAACTCGCACTGGGCGTAGCTGGCATAACGGCTGTTGGGTTTGCGTTCATGGCGGATTGCAGTCAGCCGGTCAGGGTCGATGGTCAGGCCGAACAGCTTGTTGCGATGGTTCTTCAGTGCGGCGGGCAGTTGCAGGCGTTCCATGTCGTCTTCGGTCAGCGGATAGTTGGCTGCGCGGATGCCGAACTGCATGGCCATGTACAGGCACGTCGGGGTTTTGCCGCAGCGCGACACGCCCACCAGAATGATGTCGGCTTTGTCGTAATAATGCGTGCGGGCGCCGTCGTCGTTGTCGAGCGCGAAGTTCACCGCCTCGATGCGTTCCATGTAATTGGAGTGTTGACCAATGGAGTGCGACTTGCCCACCGAGTACGAGGAGTGTGAACTAAGCTCTTGTTCCAGCGGGGCGAGAAAGGTCGAGAAGATGTCGATCATGAAGCCATTTGAGGTGGCCAGGATCTCGCGTATTTCCTGGTTGACGATGGTGTCGAAAATGATCGGCCGCGCTTCGTCGCGTTCAGCGGCCTGATTGATTTGCAGGACCATGGCCCGGGCTTTTTCGACGCTGTCGATATACGGCCGGGTGAACTTGTTGAACGGCGTGTTTTCAAATTGCGCCAACAGGCTTTGCCCCAGGGTCTCGGCGGTGATGCCTGTGCCGTCGGAGATAAAGAACGCGGATCGTTTCATTTGCGACGTTAGCCTTAAGCTGATGACGATTCTTGGATATGATAGGCGCGTTTGCTGGCCCAGATGGCCCGCATTCTCGCTTTTTCCAGGCTTGGGCCACAAGCGCCCGGGCATATGAGCTTTTCCGAACAACGCATAACAGTTAGTGGAGAGATCACCTTGGTAGAGTACGTAGTTTCCCTCGATAAGCTCGGCGTCCATGATGTGGAGCACGTGGGAGGCAAGAACGCATCCCTAGGCGAAATGATCAGCAACCTCGCCGGTGCTGGCGTTTCGGTACCTGGTGGCTTTGCCACCACGGCCCAGGCCTACCGTGATTTCCTTGAGCAGAGTGGTCTGAACGATCAGATCCACGCTGCTCTGGATGCTTTGGACGTCGATGACGTCAATGCCCTGGCCAAAACTGGTGCCCAGATTCGCCAATGGATCATGGAAGCCGAATTCCCCGAGCGCCTGAACACTGAAATCCGTGAGGCTTTCGCTGCCCTGTCGGCCGGTAACCCCAACCTGGCCGTGGCCGTGCGTTCTTCAGCCACCGCTGAAGACTTGCCTGACGCCTCGTTCGCCGGCCAGCAGGAAACCTTCCTCAACATCCGTGGCGTGGACAACGTGATCCGTGCGGCCAAGGAAGTTTTTGCCTCGCTGTTCAACGACCGGGCCATTTCCTACCGTGTTCACCAGGGCTTCGACCACAAGCTGGTTGCCCTGTCGGCGGGCGTGCAGCGCATGGTCCGCTCGGAAACCGGCACTGCCGGGGTGATGTTCACCCTCGATACCGAATCCGGATTCCGTGACGTGGTGTTCATCACCGGCGCTTACGGCCTGGGCGAAACCGTGGTGCAGGGTGCGGTCAACCCCGACGAGTTCTACGTTCACAAAGACACCCTGGCCGCTGGTCGGCCTGCGCTGCTGCGCCGCAATCTGGGCAGCAAAGCGATCAAGATGATTTACGGCGATGAAGCCAAGGCCGGCCGTTCGGTGAAAACCGTTGACGTCGATGCCGCTGATCGTGCCCGTTTCTGCCTGACCGAAGCCGAAGTCACCGAGCTGGCCAAACAGGCGGTGATCATCGAGAAGCACTACAAGGCGCCGATGGACATCGAGTGGGCCAAGGACGGTGACGACGGCAAGCTGTATATCGTCCAGGCGCGTCCCGAGACCGTGAAGAGCCGCAGCAACGCCAACGTCATGGAGCGCTACCTGCTTCAGGAAAAAGGCAACGTGCTGGTCGAAGGCCGTGCCATTGGCCAGCGCATCGGCGCCGGCAAGGTGCGGATCATCAAGGACGTCTCCGAGATGGATCGGGTCCAGGTCGGTGACGTGCTGGTTTCCGACATGACCGACCCGGACTGGGAACCTGTGATGAAGCGCGCCAGCGCCATCGTTACCAACCGTGGTGGCCGTACCTGCCACGCGGCGATCATCGCTCGTGAGCTGGGTATTCCGGCAGTGGTCGGTTGCGGCAACGCGACCCAACTGCTCAAGGAAGGCCAGGGCGTGACCGTTTCCTGCGCCGAGGGCGATACCGGCTTTATCTTCGAAGGCGAACTGGGCTTTGACATCAAGACCAACTCGGTCGATGCCATGCCTGAGCTGCCGTTCAAGATCATGATGAACGTCGGTAACCCCGACCGTGCCTTTGACTTCGCTCAGTTGCCTAACGAAGGTGTGGGCCTGGCGCGTCTGGAGTTCATCATCAACCGCATGATCGGCGTGCACCCCAAGGCGTTGCTCAACTATGCCGACCTGCCGGCCGACATCAAGGACAGCGTCGACAAGCGGGTAGCCGGTTACAGCGACCCGGTGAGCTTCTACGTCGACAAGCTGGTTGAAGGCATCAGCACCCTGGCCGCCGCCTTTACCCCGAAAAAGGTCATCGTGCGCCTGTCGGACTTCAAGTCCAACGAGTACGCCAACCTGATCGGCGGCAAGCTGTACGAGCCTGAAGAAGAGAACCCGATGCTGGGCTTCCGTGGTGCTTCGCGTTACATCAGCGAAAACTTCCGCGACTGCTTCGAGCTGGAATGCCGTGCCCTCAAGCGCGTGCGTGAAGACATGGGCCTGACCAACGTCGAGATCATGGTGCCGTTCGTCCGTACCCTGGGCGAAGCCAGCCAGGTGATCGAGCTGCTGGCGGCCAATGGCCTCAAGCGTGGCGAGAACGGTCTGCGCATCATCATGATGTGCGAGCTGCCATCCAACGCCATTCTCGCCGAGGAGTTCCTTGAGTATTTCGATGGTTTCTCGATCGGCTCCAACGACCTGACCCAGTTGACCCTGGGCCTGGACCGCGACTCCGGCGTCATCGCGCACCTGTTCGACGAGCGCAACCCGGCGGTCAAGAAGCTGCTGTCCAATGCCATCCAGGCCTGTAACAAGGCTGGCAAGTACATCGGCATCTGCGGTCAGGGTCCTTCGGACCATCCGGATCTGGCCCGCTGGCTGATGGAGCAGGGCATCGAGAGTGTTTCGCTCAACCCTGATTCGGTGCTGGAGACCTGGTTCTTCCTCGCGGAAGGTCAGGATCAGGCCTGATGATGTGATGCGATGAGCCACTGAGCCGTCTATCTGGTTCAGGACTCGTTGGGAAAAGGCGGTGCTCTCGGAGGCCGCCTTTTTTTACGATCGCTTTTCCCGTCATTTTGTCTCACCGATCAAGAACATTATGCAAAGCAGCAGCTCTCTTTTTCCGGTTGCCCTGATGAGCGCCGAGCGTCGTGGCGATCTGGTCGAGGACGTCTATCGGCTCAAACCGGGCAACAGCCCCGACTCCAGTGTGGAACTGGTCGTGACCCGGCTGGGGCGGGTCGATGGCCCCGAGGTGCGGGGCACGCCGGTGATTCTGCTCCACGGCAGCTTTTCCAACCGACGCTTCTGGTATTCGCCAAAGGGGATTGGTCTTGGGCCTTATCTGGCACGGGCCGGTTTTGATGTGTGGATTCCGGAAATGCGCGGTCACGGGTTGTCGGTACGCAACCAGCGCTACCGCTACAACCGGGTCGCGGATTACGCCCGCTATGACCTGCCGGCGATCGCCAGCTTCGTCAAGGAACTCAGTAGCCAGATACCGCACTGGATCGGTCATTCGCTGGGCGGGACGACCCTGGCGGCGGCCCTTGGCGGGCAGTATCTGGATCAGGACAGTGCGGCCTCGGTGGCGCTGTTCGGCAGCCAGGTCAGCCGCACTTACTGGCCGCTCAAACTGCCGCCGGTGCAGTGGTCCGGAAGGCTGCTGCTCAAACCGTTCGAACACATTTCCGGTTCGCGTTTCAAGCGTGGCCCGGAGGACGAGCCAATTGGCGTGGCGCTGGAAAGCATGCGCTGGCACGGCTTGTTCGGCCGTTTTGGCGAACGCGACAATAACTGGTGGAGCGGCCTGGCTGAGGTGCGCGTACCGGTGCTGGCCGTGGCCGCCGCTGGCGATCATCAGGATCCGCCCTGGGCCTGCCGTTTGCTGCTGGAGCGTTTTGGTTCTGCGCAGCGGCAGTTTCTGTGCCTGAGCCGCGAGCAGGGGTTCACGGAAGACTTCGATCACGTGCGCATGGTTGTCAGCCAGGCGGCCCAGGAGCAAGTCTGGCCACAGGCGCTGCAATGGCTGCAACGCCAACCGGTGGGCGAGTCGTTGCCTGTGGCAGGGCACGAAGTGGTCGCAGAGCAGGTCTGAAAGGTTGGCGGCGCTTGCACAACCGCACCCGGCTGGGTACGGTCGTGTCAGGGCTGCAGCTTGCCGCTCTGATCCTGATAGGGTGGCTCTAAAAACGTAGGCGAGGCAGCCAGCGTAAGGCAAAAACAGGCGAGCAAGCGGAGTTTACGGATTGTAAATGAGCATTGTGAGCCTGTTTTTAACGCAGCGATGGCAACGCAGGTAGTTTTTAGAGGTGCCCATAGCTGTTCCACTGACAGGAGTTACCCCATGCACTACATCACCCCCGACCTGTGCGATGCCTACCCTGAACAGGTCACTGCGCTGGAACCGATGTTCAGTAATTTTGGCGGCCGCGATTCGTTCGGCGGCCAGATTGTCACCGTCAAGTGCTTTGAGGACAACTCGCGGGTCAAGGAACTGGTGGCCCAGGATGGCAAAGGCAAGGTGATGGTGGTTGACGGTGGTGGCTCGCTGCGTTGTGCGCTGCTGGGTGACATGCTCGCCGAGCAGGCGGCCAAAAACGGCTGGGAAGGGTTGCTGATCTACGGCTGTATTCGTGACGTCGACGTGGTTGCCCAGACTGACGTGGGCGTCCAGGCGTTGGCCAGTCATCCGATGCGGTCGACACGCCGTGGGGTTGGCGATGTCGATGTGCCGGTCACTTTCGCTGGTGTGACCTTCCACCCAGGACACTATCTCTATGCCGACAACAACGGCGTGATCATTTCTGCCTCTGCCTTGCAAATGCCCGAGTAAGCGAACCTCCATGTTTGATGAAGCCAACGCGCAGTGGGGGCTGGTGCATGCCCTCGTGCTGGATGGTCAGGGCGGTGCGCGGCTGATCGCCCGCACCGAACTTGACGACCTGCAGTTACAACCGCAACAAAGCCTGTGGCTGCACTGGGATCGTGGTCACCCGCAGACCCACGCCTGGTTGCGCCAGGACAGTGGCCTGTCGGAGTTCAACTGCAACCTGTTACTTGAAGAAAACACCCGGCCGCGTCTGCTGTCGTTGCCGGATCAGGAGTTGCTGCTGTTTTTGCGCGGGGTCAATCTCAACCCTGGCGCTGAACCGGAAGACATGGTCTCGGTGCGCATTTTTGCCGCGGCTCAGCGGGTCATCTCCCTGCGTCTGCGACCGCTACGGGCCACGGACGAACTGATTGAACAGTTGCTCGAGGGCCGCGGCCCGCGCACGGCTTCAGAGCTGATTCTGTGGTTGTCGCAGTTTATGACCGACAAGTTGCAGGACCTGGTGACCGACCTGAGCGAGGCGACCGACGAGGAAGAAGAAAAGAACGACGCCGACGAGTGCTATAACCCCGACCACGGCAAATTGTTGCAGATTCGCCGTCGGGCGGCCGGTTTGCGGCGTTTTCTGGCCCCTCAGCGAGATATCTTCGGCCAGCTGTCGCGTAGCAAATTGCCGTGGTTCGTCGACGACGATGCCGACTACTGGAACGAGCTGAACAACAGCATGACCCGCTATCTTGAAGAACTGGAGCTGACCCGTGAGCGCGTCGGGCTGCTGCTTGATGCCGAAGACCGGCGTTTGAGCGAGCGGATGAACCGCACCATGTATCGCTTCGGGGTGATCACCGGGATCTTTCTGCCGCTGAGTTTTCTGACCGGTCTGCTCGGGATCAACGTCGGTGGCATTCCGGGGGCGGACAATTCGCAGGGGTTTCTGGTTGCCTGCGCACTGATCGTGGCGCTGGCGGTGGGGCAGTGGTGGCTGTACCGGCGTCTTCGCTGGTTGTGACGGGCAGCCGGTAATATCGGCGTTGCCGACAGCCGGCGGTCAGCAAGCCTGGGGTAGGGTAGTTGCCAGTTGCAGCGGCCGGATGTGGCCTGCAAGCGGTTTGTGACTCGTTGACCCAAGGTCTCGTCTCTGTGTGACATTGCGATGAGGTGTCCGATGCACGATCCGTTCGAAGAATCACTGCGTGACATGCTCAAGGCGTCGTCCTCCGTGCGCGACGACGATGCCTGTCTGGGCCGTGTCCTGAAAACCGCCAACCGCCAGGTCGGTGCGGGCGTGCTGTTCGGTCTGCTGGGCCGCTGGACGCAAGCCATGATGATTGCCGTGAACAGCGGCAGTGCCCACGTTTCCCCGGTTTCGCGTCGTGCCAAACCTAATGCTCGCCCTGTCGATAAGGCTGATTGAACATGGAATTGGATCTCTGGACCCAGAGTCTCGTGACCGCAATGACTGCGTTGTGGACCAAAATTGCTAACTTCATACCTAACCTGTTCGGCGCGCTGGTTGTCGTGCTGTTGGGCTTTGTGGTGGCCAAACTGCTGGACGCGCTGCTGTCACGGCTGCTGGCCAAGTTGGGTCTGGATCGCCTGATGGGCGGCACCGGGCTGACCAAGCTGATCAGCCGGGCCGGCGTAAAAGTGCCGATTTCGACCCTGATCGGCAAAATCGTCTACTGGTTCGTCCTGTTGATTTTTCTGGTTTCGGCGGCAGAATCGCTGGGCCTGCAGCGGGTTTCCGCGACACTGGACATGCTTGCGCTGTACTTGCCGAAGGTATTTGGCGCAGCATTGGTGCTGCTGGTAGGGGTTTTATTGGCACAATTGGCCAATGGTCTGGTACGTGGCGCAGCAGAAGGCGTAGGTGTCGACTATGCTGCAGGGCTGGGACGCGTTGCCCAGGGTCTGGTGATCATCATCAGTATCTCGGTTGCCATCAGTCAGCTGGAAGTGAAAACCGACCTGCTCAACCACGTGATTGTCATTGTGTTGATCACGGTGGGTCTGGCGGTAGCATTGGCGATGGGCCTGGGCAGCCGGGAAATCGCCGGGCAGATCCTGGCGGGTATTTATGTGCGTGAGCTCTATCAGGTTGGCCAGTTCATTCAGGTCGGCGATATCGAGGGGCAAATCGAGGAAATCGGCACCGCGAAAACTACCCTGCTGACCGATGATGGCGAGCTGGTGTCGTTCTCCAACCGTATTCTTCTTGAACAACGAGTAAGCAGCCGTTAAGCGGCTGATTTGCTAATATGTGCCGCCCAAAAATCGTCTGCACCTGCGCAGGCGATGGCGGCCTATGACCTGACTGTCGGCACGACTCGTTTTGAATACACCCTCTCCGCTATCGCTGCGCTATGAACCACGGGATCTCTCCGACGAGGAGCTGGTCGCGCGCGCCCATGATGAACTGTTTCACGTGACGCGAGCCTACGAAGAACTGATGCGTCGCTACCAGCGGACACTTTTTAACGTATGCGCACGATATTTAGGGAACGATCGCGACGCGGACGATGTCTGTCAGGAGGTGATGCTTAAGGTGTTGTATGGCTTGAAAAATTTCGAAGGTAAATCGAAATTCAAAACCTGGCTCTACAGCATCACCTATAACGAATGCATCACTCAGTACCGAAAGGAACGGCGTAAGCGTCGCTTGATGGACGCTTTGAGCCTGGACCCGGTCGAGGAAGCGTCGGAAGACAAGACGCCGAAGACCGAAGAAAAGGGCGGGCTCGATCGCTGGCTTGTGCATGTAAACCCGATCGATCGGGAAATTCTGGTGCTGCGTTTTGTCGCAGAGCTGGAGTTCCAGGAGATCGCAGACATCATGCACATGGGCTTGAGCGCAACGAAAATGCGCTACAAGCGGGCTTTGGATAAGCTTCGTGAAAAATTTGCAGGTATTGCCGAAACTTAACTCGGCGCAAATACCTCTAACAAACCGGCATGTTCTGATAGACTTGCCTACGAGTTGTCCCCGTTTTTATGGGGTCGCTTCACACATCACCAGATGGGGATTTAACGGATGAAACTGAAAAACACCTTGGGCTTGGCCATTGGTACTATCGTTGCCGCAACTTCGTTCGGCGCGCTGGCACAGGGTCAAGGCGCAGTCGAAATCGAAGGCTTTGCCAAAAAAGAATACTACGACAGCGCTCGTGACTTCAAAAACGATGGCAATCTGTTCGGCGGCTCGATCGGTTACTTCCTGACCGACGACGTTGAACTGCGTCTGGGCTACGACGAAGTTCACAACGTTCGTGGCGAAGATGGCAAGAACATCAAGGGCTCCAACACCGCCCTGGACGCTCTGTACCACTTCAACAACCCAGGCGACATGCTGCGTCCTTACGTTTCGGCCGGTTTCTCCGACCAAAGCATCGGCCAGACCGGCCGTGGTGGCCGTAACGGCTCCACCTTCGCCAACCTGGGCGCTGGTGCCAAGCTGTACTTCACTGACAACTTCTACGCCCGTGCCGGTGTTGAAGCTCAGTACAACATCGACCAGGGTGACACCGAGTGGGCACCAAGCGTCGGTATCGGTGTGAACTTCGGTGGCGGCAGCAAGCCAGCCGCAGCACCTGCTCCAGCACCGGTTGCTGAAGTCTGCTCCGACAGCGACAACGACGGCGTTTGCGACAACGTCGACAAGTGCCCAGACACCCCGGCCAACGTCACTGTTGACGCTGATGGCTGCCCGGCTGTTGCCGAAGTCGTTCGCGTTGAGCTGGACGTGAAGTTCGACTTCGACAAGTCGGTTGTCAAGCCTGACAGCTACGGCGACATCAAGAACCTGGCTGACTTCATGCAGCAGTACCCACAAACCACCACTACTGTTGAAGGTCACACCGACTCCGTTGGTACTGACGCTTACAACCAGAAACTGTCCGAGCGTCGCGCTGGCGCTGTTAAACAGGTTCTGGTCAACCAGTACGGTGTTGGCGCTAACCGCGTTCAATCCGTTGGTTACGGTGAATCGCGCCCTGTTGCTGACAACGCCACCGAGTCTGGCCGTGCAGTCAACCGTCGCGTAGAAGCTCAAGTAGAAGCCCAGGCCAAGTAATAGCCTGACCTCTACCGGACCGGCTGCCTGGCAGCCTGGTCCACAAAAATGCCCCGGGCCGTAAGGTTCGGGGCATTTTTTTTGTCCGTCTTTTTAGCCTCATTGCCAGAGCGCTTGTTGTGGCTGACCCACTCATGATTTGACACACATTCGCCAGCCGTAGGTTGAACCGCTAATGCTTATAATTTGCTCTTAAAACGAGCCGGGCGAACCCCTTGAGGGGTGTGCCCGGAGCCTGTCAGCACGCGCCTCGTACCGGACGCTGCCAGCGGATGCCACGCGTTTCAGACTTCATACAAAAGGAAATAAAAATGTCGTCCAAGAAGTTCCCAGTGCTAAAACTCGCAGCCTCCGTATTTGCTGTCACGGCGGCGATGGGCGCGACGGGTAGTGCGTTCGCCAAAGAGCTTAACCTGTACACCACCCGTGAGCCCAAGCTGATCCAGCCATTGCTCGATGCCTATACCCAGCAGAGCGGCGTGCAGGTGAAGACCATTTTTGTTTCTGAGGGCTTGCTGGAGCGGGTCAAGGCCGAAGGCGAGCGTTCGCCGGCTGACGTGCTGATGACGGTCGACATTGGCAACCTGATGGACCTGGTCGAAGGTGGCGTGACCCAGCCGGTCAAGTCCAAAACCCTGGAACAGGTGATCCCGGCCAACCTGCGCGGCGCTGATGGTCAGTGGTTCACGCTGTCGATGCGCGATCGGGTGCTGTACGCCGACAAGGATCTGCCGATCACCTCGTTCACCTATGAAGAGCTGGCCGATCCTAAGTGGCAAGGCAAGGTCTGCATCCGCGCCGGTCAGCATCCGTACAACACCGCGCTGATTGCCGCCAAGATTGCCCATGACGGCGTGCCCGCCACTCAAGCTTGGCTCGAAGGGGTGAAGAAGAATCTGGCGCGTCCTGCTGCCGGCGGCGACCGCAACGTGGCGCGCGATATTCTCGGCGGCATCTGCGACCTGGGGATTGCCAACGCCTACTACGTGGGCCACATGAAAAACGCCAAGCCGGGCAGCGAAGACCGCGCCTGGGGCGATGCCATCAAGGTCGTGCGTCCGACCTTTGCCAGCAATCCCAATGGCGGTACCCACGTTAACATCAGCGGCGCTTCGGTCGCCAAAAGTGCCCCTAACCGTGATAACGCGGTCAGTTTCCTTGAGTACCTGGTGTCGGCAGACGCTCAGGCGCTGTATGCCAAGGCCAACTACGAGTACCCGGTTCGCGAGGGCGTAGCGGTCGATCCGGTCATCGCTGCATTGGGACCATTGAAAGCCGATACGCTGAACGTGGCTGAAGTGGCCAAGTATCGCAAGCAGGCCAGTGAACTGGTCGATAAAGTCGGTTTCGACAACTGACGTAATCGTTTGCAGCGCCCCTCGCTGGCCGTTTTCTGGCTGTCGAGGGGCGTTTGTTATACGCGGTGCTCAAAACAGTGAGTGTCGCCTTCAGGGTATCTCTAAAAACGTAAGCGAGGCAGCCAGCGCAAGGCGAAAAAAGGCGAGCAAGCGGAGTTGACTGGCTGTCAATGAGCATTGTGAGCCTGTTTTTAACGCGGCGATGGCAACGTAGGTAGTTTTTAGAGGTGCCCTTCAGATACCCTCGTGACCGATGAATTTCTACTCTTTGCGTTTTTCCCGCGCCGTACGTGGCTTGTGGGCACCGACAGGCTCATTACTGGCAGCCTTGATAGTCATTGCTCCGGTCGCCGCGCTGTTGTGGCACGCGTTTGCCGGCGATGTTGCCCATTGGCAGCATCTGCTCAATAACGTGGTGCCTGTGGCCCTGCGCGACACGCTGATTTTGCTGGCCGGGGTCGGCGTGGTGGTGACCGTGCTCGGTGTCGGCAGTGCCTGGTTACTGAGCGCGTATGATTTTCCAGGCAAGGCCCTGCTTGGCTGGGCGCTATTGCTGCCGCTGGCAGTGCCGACCTACATCATGGCGTACGCTTACCTGGATCTGCTGCACCCGATTGGCCCGGTGCAATCAACGATCAGAGCGTTGCTGGGCTACAGCAGCCCGCGCGAATGGCGCTTGCCCGACGTGCGCAACATGACCGGCGCGATTCTGATTCTGGGCTTTGTGCTTTACCCGTATGTCTATCTGACCATGCGCGCGATGTTCCTGACCCAGGCGGCCAACCTGATCGAGGCGGCGAGAACATTGGGGGCCAAGCGTCAGGAAGTGTTCCTGCGTATTGTCCTGCCGCTGGCGCGGCCCGCCTGGGCGGTGGGCTTGAGCCTGGCCTTGCTCGAAACCCTCAACGACATCGGTGCGTCGAGTTTTCTGGGGGTTAAAACCCTTACCGTATCGGTGTATACCGCCTGGACCGCGCGTTCTGACCTGGCTGCGGCGGCGCAGATTGCCCTGACCATGCTGGTGGTGATCATTGGGCTGATCCTGATCGAGCGCAAAGGTCGTGCTCGTCAGCGCTTCGCCAACACCCAGAAAATGCAACCGATGCGCCCGCGCACCTTGCATGGGCCCGCCGCGCTGATGGCCTTGTCGCTGGGCCTGGTTCCGGTGCTGATCGGTTTTGTGATCCCGGCAGCCTACCTGTGTGTGCAAGCCTGGAAACGCCTTAACCATTCGGCCGGGGTGTCGCGTGCATTGCTCGACAGCCTTTACAACACACTGCTGGTCGCGTCGCTGGCGACGCTGATCACCGTGGCCGTCGGGCTGATGATCGCCTGGGCCGGCAGAACCCTGCGCGAAAGTGCCTGGCGCCAGCCGGCCAGAGGGTTCGCCAGGGTCGGCAGCCTGGGCTATGCGCTGCCCGGTACAGTATTGGCCATTGGCCTGATGACCCCGGCGATGTTGATCGAGAACCTGGTCGGCGGCCTGCTGGGAACCCAGAAGCTGTTTTTGATGGGCTCGACCGGGTTGCTGATCATCGCGTATTGCATTCGTTTTCTGGCCATCCCGATCGGTGCTGTCGAAGCCGGCCTGACCCGGGTGCCTGCGTCCATCGAGCATGCCGCACGAACCTTGGGCGAGCGCCCCGGCGCCACCTTGCGGCGGGTCCATCTGCCGCTGTTGCGCCCGGCCCTGGCGGCCAGCGCACTGTTGGTGTTCGTCGATACGATGAAAGAGCTCTCGGCCACGCTGTTACTGCGGCCGCTTGATTTCGACACGCTGGCCACCCGGCTGTACGCCGAGGCCTCACGCGGCACTTATGAAGAAGGCGCGATCGCCGCCATCCTGATCGTCCTGGCGGGCTTGTTGCCTGTGATGCTGTTGGCCCGCACCAAACTCTCTTATGGACACTGACTGATGCCTGTATATCAATCCTCTGGCGTGGCGCAAGATCTTTCCAGTCGTCCCTATCTGGATCTTGCCGGGGTCCGGGTCGCTTATGACACGCCGCGTGGCCGGGTGAATGTCATCCATGACTTCTCTCTGACGCTGGACAGGGGCCAGGTCGGTTGCCTGCTTGGGTCGTCCGGTTGCGGAAAGTCGACAGTGCTGCGCTCGATTGCCGGTTTCGAACCGGTGCTTGAAGGCGCACTGAGCCTGGACGGTCGGTTGCTGTCGTCGGCCAAGGTGCACGTGGCGCCGGAAGATCGGCGTATCGGCATGATGTTTCAGGACTACGCCTTGTTCCCGCACCTGACGGTTGCAGAGAATGTCGGCTTCGGCGTGCGCGGCGTCAGCAAGCAGGCGCGCCTGCTGCGGGTGCAGCAGATGCTTGAAGCGGTGCGCCTGCCGGATGTCGCCAGCCGCTATCCGCATGAGCTGTCCGGGGGGCAGCAGCAACGGGTTGCGCTGGCCCGGGCATTGGCGCCCGCGCCGGAGATCCTGCTGCTCGACGAGCCGTTCTCCAACCTGGATGTGAATACCCGCGAACGGTTGGCCAGTGAGGTGCGCGAGATCATCAAGGCGACCAATCACACGGCAATCATCGTGACCCACAACCAGGATGAGGCGTTTGCCATGGCCGACCGGATTGGCGTCATGCGCGACGGCCGGCTCGAACAATGGTCGTATCCGGCTACGCTGCGGTCAGCACCGGCTTCGGATTACGTGCAGCAATTTCTCAGCGGTGAGCTGGAGCCGCTGCTGGTGTAGAGAGCGGCGCTCTTCAATCGACGCGCCTGAGCGGCAGGGTGTTCTGGCTTTGCCTGGCGCGTTCGCTCCAAGTGACCACATGACTGGCCTTGTTCCAACGGACCTTGGCGATCCCGTTGGCGCCAGCCTTGCGCATTGCATCGCTTAGGTTACGCAGCGATACCGTGGTACCCACGCATTCGCCATCGGCGAGCAGCGCCGATTTCCAGGCATCGAATTCGTTCATGGCGTTGCAGTCACGGACCACGACTTTCTTGAGGCCGTGTTTTACCAAGCTGGCGCGAAAAGCCCCTTCCTTCAGGTGGGGGATGAAAGCGCCACCGCGAAGCGGTCATAGGGGTTAAAATCCACAAAACCGCCCCTATTCTGTATTTCATGACTGAAATGAAAGCGACCAAAACCCTCAAGGTTCGAGTGCGAGACAAGCACGCAGCGCAGCTGCGTGAAGCTTCTCGCGCTGTGAATTTTGTGTGGAACTACGTGAACGAGTTGAGCTGTCGCTCGATTCGTGAGCATGGTCGTTTTCTGTCGGCGTT
>NZ_JAMYDZ010000033.1:0-61552 GCF_024129905.1 Pseudomonas sp. 21LCFQ010
AGGCAATCCTTGCGGCGGTTCGCAATTTTGGCGTGGATCGCCCGCACACGGGCCTTCTTGCCGGCGCGCTGGGCCGTGCCCAGGGCGCTCTCCAGATCCCGGTAGAACCTGCCGCTTTCAAGGCGATGACCGTCGCTACAGGTGGCCGTGGTTTTCAGTCCGAGGTCGATACCCACCGCGTCCTGGCCTGGCGATAACTGCCGGTCGACCTCGACCACGACGTTGAAATACCAGCGTCCACGGGTGTCTTCGTTGAAGCTACCGGATCTGAATTTAAAGCCCGCCAGGCCGTAGCTGTCCCAGACCTTGAAGTGCTGTCTGTTGAAGACGACCTGGCCGTTTTTCCAGAAAGCAGCGCCGGCCTTGAGGGGCACCCAGCCCAGGCTGCGCCGAGCGCCGCCCGAGCAGCGCCAGCGTAGCTGGCGCTTTTTGAACTGCTTGCGCCGTGTGACATATTCGTCGGCAACAGCCTGCACCGATTGGCTGTGCAGTCCCAGGTCTTTGCCGGCCCCGTTGGTGTACTTGTGAATGTCGAACGCCGACAGAAAACGACCACGCTCACGAATCAAGCGACTACTCAACTCATTTACGTAGTTCCACACAAAATTCACAGCACGAGAAGCTTCACGCAGTTGCGCTGCATGCTTGTCTCGCACTCGAATCTTGAGGGTTTTGGTCGCTTTCATTTCAGTCATGAAACACAGGATGGGGCGGTTTTATGGATGTTAACCCCTATGACCGCTTCGCGGTGGCGCTTTCATCCCCCACCTGAAGGAAGGGGCTTTTCGCGCCAGCTTGGTAAAAATACAGATACGTTTCATCTGCGTTGCGTAACAGGACACAAATGCAGTCGTGCGAAATTTACTGCGCCCGCTCTGGCTGGAATTGATCGCACCCAGTTAATCTGTAGCAGCCTGTTTGGCTCATCGGCTGGAGTACACCGTCATGCTGACCCTGGGTAATATTTTTGTGCTGATGCTGCTCGCCACCGGGGCAGCCTGGCTTTGGCATGCCCACGGTCTGCGTGAAAAAGCGCTGGAGCGGGTCAAGCAACATTGCGCACGGCTCGATCTGGAACTGCTCGACGAGAACGTCGCCTTCAAGCGTCTGGCGTGGACCGCCGACGCCCATGGCCGCAAACGCCTGGCGCGTATCTACAGTTTTGAATTCACCGTCACTGGCGAACAGCGTCATCCTGGCAGCATTACTCAATTCGGCGCGCACAGCGCGCAGATCGAGCTGGCCCCCTATCCTTTCGAGATCAAGCCGCCACCACCGTCTGCCGAAGTGATCCGTCTCGACGAATGGCGCCAGTCGCATCAGAAATGGAAGCAATGATTTTTCAGGCTATTCGGCAAGCACTCAACCCGGCTTGAAGGGCCGCCACATCCTGAGCCTCATCAAAGATCAGCTCCAGCCGCGAGTCCTGGCGCCACTCGCTGGCTTGCCATTGCACACCCGCCCCTGCCAGCGCGTTGGCTGAACACCAACCCTGCTCGCTGTGCACCACCAGTTTGGCGCGTCGCCAGTTCAGGGCAGCCAGCCACTGCGCCAGTTGCCTGCAATCGAAACGCTGCGAAGGGTGCCAGCGCCAGCCTACGCTCCAGCCGTCGGCACTGCCCTGGCTGAGCACCCATGGCGTCGCAACATCTGCCCAGTGCGGCGCTGCTGCCTGAATGCTCGCTGGCAGTGCCTGCTCAGCCTGAGGGTTATCCACAGCTGTCAAACTGTCCACACCCGGCAACTGTGACAATGACAAGCGGCCCTGGCTGCACCAGACCCGTGGCAACGCCGGCAAACGCTCGGCCAGCCGCTGGCGGACAGCGTCGGATAAACCCTCAGCCTTGTTAAGCACCAGCAACCCGGCAGCCGCCAGCGCCTGCTGCTGGGTATCGGGCAATGGCTGGCCGGCCGCCAATGCCTGGGCATCGAGAACCATGACCGCTGGCATCACCCGCAGCACGCCCTGCCAGGGTGGCTGCTGCAACTGGGCAATCAACTGTGCCGGATGGCCAAGACCCGACGGTTCGATCAACAGCCGGTCGGGCCGGGCTTTGCGCAGCAGCCGACCCAGGCCAATCTGGAACGGCACGCCATTGACGCAGCACAGGCAGCCGCCAGCCACTTCGCCAAGTGCGATACCATCGGCGCCGGTGGTCAGCAGCGCGGCGTCCAGACCGATCTGGCCGAACTCGTTGATCAGTACCGCCCAGCGCTGGTCAGCGGGTTTGTGCGCCAACAGGTGACGGATCAGGCTGGTCTTGCCGGCGCCCAACGGGCCACCGATGACATGAGTGGGAATGTTCTGCAGCATCAGTTCGCTTCAGGAGGACAAGGTTTGCAATCACGATGGGCAACCATGCTGGCGACAGCACTGCTGACACTCGCCTCAGGCCAGGTGCGGGCCGCAGCCTGTGTTGTCCACACCCAGGCGCAGCGCCTGGATGTGAAGGTGTGTCAGGAGAATGTCTCAGTGCCAGACAACCTGTTCCACGACAGTTTCTGCCAGCCGCAACTGGCCGGGCAAAAGGTCGAGGTACAGTTTGTCGAGCAATGCCCGGCAGGCGCTTTTGGCGTATGCCGTGACGCTCAGGTTGCCAATATGCCCTATCGCGAGCATATCCACTATTACGGCGTGGCCAGCGATGCTGCGTACCTCAAACCGTTTTGCGAGGGCCAGAGCCAAGGGCAGTGGCAGACCCCTTGAGGGTCAGGCCAGCCAGTCGAGGGTCAGAATCAGGCGTCGTTCGTTACGGCTCAACGGCGGCGAACGGTGGATCAGGCCATGGCCCTCGTTGCCGATCCAGCGCTCGCCCTTGAGCAGCGCCACTGCACCGCACTGAATTTGCTGAATCAGCGCCGGGTCTTTGGGTTCGGCCTGAGCCTGCCCAAGGCGCGAGCGATCCATGTCACGCTCTTTGAGCCACTGGCTGCCGATCCCGGCGTAGGTGGTGATCAGCCGCATCGGCACGTGATCGACATGAAAACGCGGGCACATGGCGGTGTCCATCGCCCGCAGACGCAGGCCGACCCGTTCGGCACCCAGCAGGCAGGCGTAGGCGCTGACCAGCCAGGACACGTCAGCGACGAACCCGGCGTGGCCCTGCACATCGGCATAAGCGGCAGCCAGACGCTGCAGATCAGGCTCCAGATTGCCTCCTTTTACCTCCAGTGCCAAAGACTCTGACAGCGGCTCGTTCAGGGTCAGCAAGGCGCTGGCGAAATCCTGGATGTGCAGCGGCAAATGGCGTTGCCAGACCGCCAGATTGACGCCGTCCTGCAACACCTCCCCGAGAATATCGGGATTGTCGCCCTGTACCTGGCGGGCCTGCGGGCGAAACGGTAAAACCTGCGCGAGCATCAGGCAGCGTCCTCTTCATGCCATTCCCCGAACGGGTCAGGCAGCAATTGCCAGGCTTCGACGCCCATGCCCATCTCGGCATCGGTCAACAGGCAGTCGTCCAGCTCGGCGTTGAGTTGGGTGAAGTCGATGTTCTGGCCGATGAACACCAGTTCCTGGCGGCAATCACCGGTGGCTGCATTCCACTCCTTCATGATCGCCTGGAGACTTTCCTGATCCTGCGGCCAGTGGGCGCGCGGTACGAAGCGCCACCAGCGACCGGCCGGACCATGACGCATCAGGCCACCGGCCTGCGACCAACTGCCGGCCTCCTGATGTTTGCTCGCAAGCCAGAAAAAGCCTTTGGAGCGCAGCAGCTTGCCATTGAGCCAGGGCCGGTTGAGGAAGTTGAAAAAGCGCTCCGGGTGAAACGGCCGCCGCGCCCGGTAGGCCGTCGAGGCGATGCCGTACTCTTCGCTTTCCGGTACATGCTCGCCACGCAGTTCCTTGAGCCAGCCCGGCGCTTGGGCCGCGCGTTCAAAATCGAAGCGGCCGGTATTGAGGATGGTGGTCAGCGGCACCTGGCCCATGACCATCGGCACAATCTGCGCCTGAGCATTCAAGCGGCCGAGAATGGCCATTAACTCTTCACGCTCGCTGGAGCTGATCAGGTCGATCTTGCTGAGCAGAATCACATCGGCGAACTCGATCTGCTCGATGAGCAGGTCGGTGATGGATCGATCATCCTCATCGCCCATGCTCTCACCGCGGCTGGCCAGGCTCTCGGCGGCCTGGTAGTCGAGCAGGAAATTCATGCCGTCCACCACCGTGACCATGGTGTCCAGGCGCGCAATGTCCGAGAGGCTGGTACCGGCCTCATCGCGAAAGGTAAAGGTTTCCGCCACCGGCAGCGGCTCGGAAATGCCGGTGGACTCAATCAGCAGGTAATCGAAGCGGCCGTCCTGTGCCAGACGGCTGACTTCTTCAAGCAAGTCTTCGCGCAGGGTGCAGCAGATGCAACCATTGCTCATCTCGACCAGTTTCTCATCGGCGCGGCTGAGGCTGACGTCACGCTGCACCTCGCTGCCATCGATGTTGATTTCACTCATGTCATTGACGATCACCGCCACGCGCAGGTTTTCACGGTTGCGCAACACGTGATTAAGCAAGGTACTTTTGCCGGCACCAAGAAAGCCGGACAGGACGGTAACGGGAAGACGGTTCGGCATCAGGACTCACCAACAGGTTTGGTTCAGGTAGGCTGGGCAAAGCTCTGCTGGCTTTGTGGCAGCGGATTCAACGACCGACAATGTTATAGTATAACAATGCGGTTTTGCCAACCTGTTCGACGAAGGGCGCTCGCATGCCTGTGAAAACCATCGCTGCCAGTGTGTTATTGGCGCTGAGCAGCACCTGTGTTCTGGCGGCAGGCGCCAGTACGCCAACCGGCGGGGCAACCTGCGTGCGCAGCCTGAACCTGCTGTCCTGCAGCGATCTGGAAGGAAACGGCTATAGCGTGGCGACTCAGGGCGATACCACTTACCTGCGCGGCTACGAGTCCGCCAGCGCCCGCCGCTGGGCGCAGACCAACAGCCGTTATCGGCAACTGACCTTTTTTACCGGGCTGGCATCGGATGGTGAAATCTGGGTGGGGACGATTCGCAAGGTGGGCTGGACCACCATCACCAGAGTGTCCAGCTCGAACGGCACCCGCAGCAGCATCAGCTGCGGGCGGGTGACGGGGTGTCACGAGCAGAAGCGGTAACAGCTGGCTTCGCAGCTAAAGCTGCTCCTACAAGTTAATGTCGATCAGTTAAGGTCGGCGCGATCTTTGTGAGAACAGCCAGCTCATTCCCACCCGATTTCAGGCCAGAATTGGGGTGGGAAGGCAGCATTACATCCACAGCAGATGTTCCACGTGGAACACTCATGGATCAACTACGTGGCGCGACGTTACCGCACTGGGCGCCCAGCCATACGGCGCGGGTGTCCATACTGCCGTTCTGTTGCTGGCCGGATGCGTTGAAGGTGCCTTTGACGCGGGTGGTGAACTCACGATCACTGAGAAACTGCGCCTGCCCTGTACCTTGGGCTCGTGGGCAACTGAACTGGAAATTCCAGGTTTTGCCGTTGCGGTCCGTCACGCGCTGATTACAACCGGACTTGGGGTCGGTCAGCGGAATATCATCGGCCTTGACCTGAGCCTCAGTCAGGCAGAAACGCACGCCCTGCCCGCCCAAGGTAATACCTTGCTTCTGCATGGCCTGTTCCATCATCGCGCGTTGTTCAGGCGGTAGATTCTTGAGCTGGCCGAGCATGAACTGCATGTCCGGCAACGCCTGACCATCGACCTGCATATTGCTGGAGGTCAGTTCCCACAACCCCGGCTGGAGCATTTGAGCCTGGGCCACGGGCGCAGCCAGGCAAAACATCCAGGCCAACATGCGTTTGTTCATCTGCGGATTCCTCAGGTCATCATCGATATGCGTGATTTCTCGACGCTGAGGCTTAGACGGTATAAACGCCTCGCCGTTGCATGTTGAATTAAATAGCGACAATCGCACTTTGCTATGGTCTGTTTAGGCGTCTGTAAAGGAACCTCGCAATGGATTACCACAGCCCGTATTTCTTCGGTTATGTGCTTGGCTTCATTCACCTGCTGGGTAGCGTCGCGGCCATCCATGCGCTGTTGACCGTACGCACCGCGCAGGGGGCGATTGCCTGGGCGATGTCGCTGGTGTTCATTCCCTACCTGACCCTGATTCCTTATCTGGTGTTTGGCCGCAGCTCATTCGACGCCTACATCAAGGCCCGACGTCAGGCCAACAAGGAAATGAAGCACGCTATCAGCAGCCTGAACTGGCGGCCCTGGATCGATGAGGCGGTCGCTGCGCGGCGCTCCGACGCCTACGCAGCGCTGCGGGCCATGCCACGTCTGGGGCATATGCCGGCGCTGGCCAATAACGAAGTGAAGCTGTTGATCAACGGCCAGGCCAGCTTTGCCGCGATGTTCGGGGCCATCCGCCAGGCGCGGCAGACAGTGCTGGTGCAGTTTTTCATCATCCATGACGACGACCTGGGCCGCCGCCTGCAAGAACTACTGTTGCTCAAGGCATCCGAGGGAGTGGCCGTTTATGTGCTGTACGACCGGATTGGCAGCCACGCGCTGCCGGCCAGCTACGTGGAGAAGCTGCGCGCCGGCGGGGTGCGGATCAAAGCCTTCGCCACCCATGGCGGCTGGATGAACCGCTTCCAGATCAACTTTCGCAACCATCGCAAGATCGTGGTGGTCGATGGCCTCAAGGGTTACCTGGGCGGGCACAACGTCGGTGATGAGTACCTGGGCCTCAAGCCTGCCCTGTCACCGTGGCGCGACACCCATGTGCAGGTCATCGGTCCGGTGGTCGCCTGTCTGCAAGAGACGTTTGCCGAGGACTGGTTCTGGGCTACCCGCCAGCTACCGCCGCTGAGCCTGCCCGACAGCTTCCCGGAAGACGGCGTGCTCTGCCAGTTGCTCGCCAGCGGCCCGGCCGATGCCCAGGAAACCTGCTCGCTGTTCTTTGTCGAGGCCATTCATTCAGCGCAACAGCGACTATGGATCACCAGCCCGTACTTCATTCCCGATGAAGCCGTGTCTGCCGCCTTGCACCTGGCCGTGCTGCGTGGCGTGGATGTGCGTGTGCTGCTGCCGTCGCGGCCCGATCACTACGTGGTCTATGCGGCGTCGAGCCTGTATGCCTTCGCGGCCGTGCGCGCCGGGGTCAAAGTGTTCCGCTACCAGCCGGGTTTTCTGCATCAGAAGGTGGTGCTGATCGACGATGAAGTCACGGCCATCGGCAGCGCCAACCTGGATAACCGCTCGTTCCGGCTCAACTTCGAATTGATGCTGCTGACCGTCGACCGCGAGTTCGCCGCTCAGGTCGAAGCCATGCTCAGCGCTGACTTCGAACTGGCGCGGGAAATCACCGTACAGGACAGCCGGGAAACCCGCCGCCTGCACCAACTGGGGATGCGCGTGGCGCGGCTGATTTCCCCGATCCTTTAACAACGGTAAAGATCAGCGCGGGTCAGCGGCAGATGATGGCTGCCGTCGGCCAGCGGCCTGACCGCAAGAACCTGATGCAGGTTGATCCAGCCCCTGGCGAAGGCATAGGCGCAGCCGGCCAGGTACAGTCGCCAGATGCGCAAGCTGTGCTCGCCAATTAGCGCCTTCGCTTCGTCCAGATGAGCCTCAAGCCGTTCGCTCCACTGCTCCAGGGTCCTGGCGTAGTGCAGGCGCAGGCTTTCGACGTCAACGATCTCCAGACCCGCATCGCTGAGGTGCGCACTGATCATCGCCAGATGCGGCAACTCGCCGTTGGGAAATACATAGCGGTGTATGAACGTGCCGGCCCCGCGCTCCACCGGCCGACTATCAGAGTGCCGGGCGGTGATGCCATGGTTCATCACCAACCCGCCCTCCTTCACCGCGCCGAACAGGCAGCGGGTGTAGAGCGGCAGATTGGCATGCCCGACGTGCTCGAACATGCCAACGCTGACCACCTTGTCAAAACGTCCATCCTGCGGCAGGTCACGATAGTCGAGCAGTTGCAGCTCGACCTGATCCTGCAAGCCCTGCGCCTCGACCCGCTCGCGGGCCAGCGCCAGTTGCTCGCGGCTCAGGGTAATGCCGAACACTTGAGCGCCGTACTCCCGGGCGGCAAAGCGCGCCAGCCCGCCCCAGCCACAGCCGACATCCAGCAGATAGTCGCCAGGCTGCAGGCGCAGCTTGCGACACAGATGATGGAATTTATCCTGCTGCGCCTGCTCAAGGCTTTCCTGACCGGTCTTGAAGTACGCGCAGGAGTAAACCATCTCGCGGTCCAGCCACAACTGGTAAAACGCATTGGACAGGTCGTAGTGGTAAGAAATCGAGGTGGCGTCCAGGCTCCGATCATGAGCCGTACGCTTGCCGTCGTCGTCCTGCGCGAAGTGACCAAAGGCCTGGGTCAGCTGATCACCGATTTGCACCGCCTCGCTGAGCGAGCCCTCCAGCTCCAGCCGGCCCTCAACGAATGCGCTGCCAAACAGATCCAGGCTGGGACGCGCCAGCTCCGCCATCAGGGTTGGGTCCTTGACCAGGATCGTGACGCGCGGCTCAGCGCCGAATTCGAACTGCTGGCCGTCCCAGAGTCTGATCCGCAACGGCAATTGCAGGCCTTGCAGGGCACTCGGTAGTTGGGTGTACATGACCGTCCACCTCCTCATCCAGAATTGATCGGAAAAAGGTAGCTCAACCATCCTTTGAGCCGCTGACCGTCGGCCTGACGGTCAATGGCATCGTCCATGCACGGCAGTCTGATCCGCCTGAATAACAGGACAGACTTCACGTTTTACTTCATCGGGTCCTGTACGAAATGTCCGCATACACCGATGATGCGCCCAACATCTTGACCAGGACGGCCTCTCTTGATTTCGATCTACCAGCTCAAACCGCGCTTCCAGAATCTGCTGCGCCCTCTGGTGCACAAGCTCTACGACAAGGGCATTACGGCCAATCAGGTGACCCTCGGAGCCTGCCTGGTATCACTGCTGGTCGGCGCGCTGGTGACCGTCGGCATGCCGCACTATTGGCTGTTTGCCTTGATCCCGCTGTGGATGATCATACGCATGGCCCTTAATGCCATAGACGGCATGCTGGCCCGCGAGTTCGGCCAGAAGTCGCGGCTGGGGGCTTATTTGAACGAACTGACCGATGTCATCGCGGACAGCGCGCTGATGCTGCCCTTCGCCCTGCTGGCCGGGGTCAGCCCGGTGCTGGTGGTGCTGGTGACCCTGCTGGCCGTGTTCAGCGAGTACGCCGGCGTGCTCGGCCCGATGGTCGGTGCGTCACGCCGCTACGACGGGCCGATGGGCAAGAGCGACCGGGCGTTGGTGTTCGGCGTCATGGGCGCCGGGGTCGCCACAGGTTTACTTGCGCCAGCATGGATAAATTTCATCCTTGTCGTGGTCTCAGCCCTGCTGATCTACACCTTGGTCAACCGGATTCGCCAGGGCCTCGCCGAAAAGCCGCTTGCGCCGCACGACAGATCAGACTCATAACCCCCTGCTTGCCCGGTCAATATTGGCTCAAAGGAGTTTGCCATGCGCGACGTGATTGCCCTGCGCTTCGCCACCCATGACGGTGTCGAACTGTTTTATCGCCACTGGCCCGCCATGGGCCTGGCCCCCGGCAAGTCGCGGCAAGCCATCGTACTGTTGCACCGTGGCCACGAACACTCCGGACGCATTGCTCACCTGGTCGATGAACTGCAACTGCCGGGTTTCGATTTCTTTGCCTGGGATGCCCGTGGCCACGGCGAGTCGCCCGGCGCACGCGGCGACAGCCCAAGCTTTGCCACCACCGTGCGCGACCTGCAAACCTTCATTGAGCATATCGCCGCCAGCCACGGCGTCGAAACCGGCAACATCGCGGTGGTGGCGCAGAGTGTCGGCGCAGTGATCGCCGCTACCTGGGCACATGACTACGCGCCCAACATCCGCGCTCTGGTACTGGCCTCGCCGGCGTTCAAGGTCAAACTCTACGTGCCCTTCGCCCGTCAGGGCCTGGCGTTGCTGCGCCGTTTCAAAGGCAATTTCTTCGTCAACAGCTACGTCAAAGCGCGCTTTCTGACCCACGACGAGCATCGCCGCAAGACTTACGACAGCGACCCGCTGATCGCCAAGGCCATCTCGGTCAATGTGCTGCTGGGCCTGTACGAAGCCGCCGAGCGCGTAGTGGCCGACGCCCAGGCCATTCAGGTGCCAACCCAATTGCTGATCTCGGGCGCAGACTTCGTGGTTGAGCGCGCCCCGCAAGAACGCTTCTTCGAACGCCTGGGCAGCCTGCAAAAGGAAAAGCACATCCTGCCCGGTTTCTTCCATGACACCCTGGGTGAGCGTAACCGTGAGCAAGCGCTCACGCGCATCCGCCGCTTCGTGCAGCATGCCTTCGACAACCCGCCACAGCGCCATGCCCTGCTGGACGCCGACCGGGTAGGTGAAACCTGCGCCGAGGCCGAAGCGCTGGCCGCGCCATTGCCGCCACGTTCGCTGCGCAGCCTTTACTGGCGGCTGACCCGCGCGGGCCTGCGCACCGGCAGCAGCTTGTCCGAAGGGGTGAAGCTGGGCTTCGAGACCGGCTTTGACTCCGGCAGTACCCTGGATTATGTGTACCGCAACCAACCGACCGGGCGCGGCAGCCTCGGTCGGCTGATCGACCGCAACTACCTGAACTCGATTGGCTGGCGCGGGATTCGCCAACGCAAGATCAACATCGAAGAACTGCTGCGCCTGGCCATGCACAAGCTGCGCGAGCAGCAAAGCGCGGTGCGAATCGTCGACATCGCCGCCGGCCACGGACGCTACATCCTTGAAGCGCTCAAGGGCGTCGAGCCGCTGCCCGAGTCGATCCTGTTGCGCGACTACAGTGACCTCAACGTGCAACAAGGCAGCGCGCTGATCGAGAAACTCGACCTCGATGAAATTGCCCGCTTCATCAAGGCCGACGCCTTTGACCGCGACAACCTCGCCGCCCTCGATCCCAAACCGACGCTGGCGGTGGTGTCAGGCCTGTACGAGCTGTTCGCCAGCAACACTCAGGTCGGTCACTCGCTGGCCGGCCTGGCCGCGGCGGTCGAACCCGGCGGTTATCTGATCTACACCGGCCAGCCGTGGCATCCGCAACTGGAACTGATCGCCCGCGCCCTGACCAGCCATCGCGGCGGTGACGCCTGGGTGATGCGCCGCCGTAGCCAGGCCGAAATGGACCAGTTGGTGGAAGCGGCAGGCTTTCGCAAGATCACCCAGCGCATCGATGAGTGGGGGATTTTCAGCGTGTCACTGGCGCAGCGGCTGCCGTGAGCAGCCTGCGCGAACCAGGCCTGTGGAAACGGGCCGTGGTCTGGCTGCTGGTGCTGGCGCCGTTCTTTTTCGCCAGCTACGGCTTTGCCACCTGGTACACCGCCCGGCGCGACGACGTCGGCAGCCTGGCATTCGCCTGGGAAAGCCACATGCCGTTCTGGGCCTGGACCATCGTGCCCTACTGGTCCATCGACCTGCTCTACGGTTTTTCACTGCTGGCCTGCCTGACCCGCCGTGAACTCGACCGCCACGCCCTGCGCCTGCTCAGCGCTCAAGTGCTGGCGGTCAGTTGCTTTCTGCTCTGGCCACTGCGCTTCACTTTCCAGCGCCCGGAAATGGACGGCCTATTCGGCTGGCTGTTCGACGTGCTGGTCGGCTTCGACAAGCCGTTCAACCAGGCGCCGTCGTTGCACATCGCCCTGCTGGTGATTCTCTGGGTCTGCTTCGAGCGTTACCTGCGCGCTTTCCATCCGGCCTGGCGCTGGCTGCTGCATGGCTGGTTCGCGCTGATCGGCCTGTCGGTGCTGACCACCTGGCAACATCACTTCATCGACCTGCCGACCGGCGCCCTGGCCGGCTGGCTGTGTGTCTGGCTGTGGCCGGATGAAGGTCGCAGCCCGCTGCTCAGTGCCCGGCTTAGCCATGACCCGAGCCGCTGGAAACTGGCCGGTTACTACCTGCTCGGCGCGCTATTGCTGGCCTGGCCGGGGTTTAGCCTGGGTGGTGTCTGGTTATGGTTGCTGTGGCCGGCACTGTCACTGCTGCTGGTGGCCCTCAACTACCTGTGGTTCGATGCCCAAGGCTTTCAGAAGCGCGCCGATGGCCGCCTGTCGCCCGCAGCACGCTGGCTGCTGGCGCCGTATCTGGCCGGTGCATGGCTCAACGTCTGGCTCTGGACGCGCAACCAGCCGCAGGCGCAGCGAGTGCTGGATGAGATCTGGCTGGGTCGCATCGCGGGTCGTGATCAGGCCGGTCAGTTCAGGGCCGTTGTGGACCTGTGTGCCGAGCTGTCGCAGAGCGTCACACCGCCGACTTACCGTAACCTGGCGCAACTGGATCTGGTCCCGCCCACCGCACAGCAGTGCCTGGCCGCCGCCGAGGCCATCGAAGCATCACGCCATGCCGGGCCGCTGCTGGTGTGCTGCGCATTGGGCTATTCACGCAGCGCCACCGCCCTGGCGGCCTGGCTGCTGTACAACGGCCGGGCCGCGTCAGTAGATGAGGCTGTCAAACTGATCCGCCAGAGCCGGCCAGGCGTGGTGCTGCACAACGAACACCGTCAGGCACTTAGTACGCTACTGGAACAGTGCACAACCCAACCGGCAGAGGCGCAGCATGAACGCTGACCTGCAATTGCACATCATCGCCAGCCTGCTACGTCGCGGCCGGGCGCTGGACAATTTGTCCACCGGCTTGACCCTGTTGAGCCTGGCACTGGGCCTGAGCCAGCTGTGGTTTGCCCCGTCGGGCCTGCTGATGAGCTGGGTGGTGCTGTTGGTGGTATTGGGCCTGGGCGAAAAATACTACGCTCTGCGGGTAGCTTTTGATGCCGAGCTGTTTCAAAAGCTTGCCGACGACCCTGCTAACCTGACACGCAACACCCGGGCGCTGGATCAGGCTCTGGCGGCGTTCAGCCTGCAACCGGCCGACAAAGCCGGGCGTTCCTGGCCACTACGCAGTCAAGGCGCCTTGAAGCTGTTGCGCCAACAAGTGTTGTTGCTCGCCCTGCAAATCATGCTGTTGCTGGGCGCGTTACTGATTTTGCCCTGGTTTGGGCTGATGCGGTGAAGCAGCGCAACATGCGAGCAGCGTCTTTGCTCGCCTTACCGAAGGAATCTGATTGATGCTCGAATCTCTGGTCGCCTCCCTGATCACGGCTGGCGCACGCAGCGTGACCGGTGCCCGCAGCCTGTGGCTGGGCTGTACGCCGCAAGCGACGCAGCGTATCTACTTTGCCAACCACACCAGCCACGGCGACTTTGTGCTGCTCTGGGCGTCACTGCCCCGCGAGCTGCGCAAATACACCCGGCCGGTGGCCGGCGCCGATTACTGGCAGAGCGGCACGCTGCGCCCGTACATCATCAATAAGGTGTTCAACGGCGTGCTGGTCGACCGCACCCGCAAGGACGAACAGGCCAACCCCTTGCAACCCATGATTGAGGCGCTGGAGCAGGGCTACTCGCTGATCATCTTCCCGGAAGGCACGCGTAACCCTGATGAGGGCTTGCTGCCGTTCAAAAGTGGCATCTATCACCTGGCGAAAAGCTACCCACAGGCCGAACTGGTGCCGGTGTGGATCTCTAACCTGAACCGGGTCATGCCCAAAGGCCGGCTGCTGCCCCTGCCGCTGCTGTGCACCACCAGCTTCGGTGCGCCGCTGCAGGTCCAGGAAGACGAAAGCAAAGAGCAATTTCTTGCCCGCAGCCGCGAAGCGTTGCTGGCTCTGGCTGCGGAGCAGTAATGATGGAAAACCAGACTCAACTGTTGTTCATGGGCATCGGCGTCATTCTGCTGCTGGCCTCGGTCATTGGCCGGGTACTCAAGCTCAAGGCCCGTGGCCCGCATGCGGTGATCGACAACCTCAACGCGCGAATCAACGCCTGGTGGGCGATGGTGATCGTCATCGGCGTAGCGTTCTGGCTTGGCTACACCGCCGTGACCTTGCTGTTCTATGCGGTGTCGTTCTATGCCCTGCGTGAATTCCTGACCCTGACCCCGACCCGGCGCAGCGACTATCCGGCCCTGGCAGCGGCGTTCTACCTGGCACTGCCGCTGCAATACGTGCTGATCGGCATCAACTGGTACGGGCTGTATTCGATCTTCATCCCGGTCTACGTGTTCTTGTTGCTGCCGATCCTTGCCTCGCTGGGCGGCGACAGCAAGCATTTTCTGGAACGCACTTCCAAGGTCCAGTGGGGCCTGATGATCGCGGTGTTCTGCGTGTCTTATGTGCCGGCCTTGCTGACCCTGGAGATTGCCGGCTATGAAGGCCGCAACCTGCTGCTGATTGCCTACCTGGTCATCGTCGTGCAGCTTTCGGATGTGCTGCAGTACGTGTGCGGCAAGCTGTTCGGCAAACACAAGATCGCCCCCAACCTGTCGCCGTCTAAAACGGTCGAGGGCTTTGTCGGCGGTATTTTGCTGGCTTCATTGATCGGTGGCGCGCTGTGGTGGATCACGCCCTTCTCGCCCGTCCAGTCGTTCTTTATCGCGGTGCTGATCAACCTGCTGGGCTTTGCCGGCGGTATTGTCATGTCGGCGATCAAGCGTGATCGCGGCGTCAAGGATTGGGGGCATATGATCGAAGGCCATGGCGGCATGCTCGATCGTATCGATTCAGTGTGTTTCGCCGCGCCGATCTTCTTCCATCTGGTGCGTTACTGGTGGACCTGAAAACTGTAATAACGGCAGAAAAAATGATTGCCGGATATTGCAATCAGCAATGGCCTTGAGCCACTCTCCAGCGCTGCATAACCGCGCGCAGGCCTTGTGCCCAGCGGTTATCAGCGCTGCTGCAAACCTGATAAATCCCGTAAACGCCGTCCCGACTCGTCGGACGCGGCGTTTTTATTGAGGTTTTTATCGAACCGCATCTCGTCTTTGCTATCTGTTATGGGTAGTTTGCGTTCGGCAAGGAGACGTTGGCGCGCTTTTTAGTGCAGGACGCACAGAATTACTCAGAGGCTTCACCTTTATGAACCGCAGGAATCTCCTTAAAGCATCGATGGCGCTGGCGGCTTATAGCACCCTGCCGGCCTCGGGACTTTTTGCTGCACGCGCCCTCGCCGCCGCAGCCGATGGCAAAAGCGAACCGTTCGATTTCAAGCAACTGCAAGAGCAGGCCAAACAACTGGCCGGCCAGCAGTACGTCAGCACCAAGCAGGTACTGCCACCGGTGCTGGCGAACATGACGCCCCAGCAGTTCAACGCGATCCGCTACGACCCCAATCACTCCCTGTGGCGAGAGCTCAAAGGCCAGCTCGACGTGCAGTTTTTCCATGTCGGCATGGGCTTCAAGACCCCCGTGCGCATGTACAGCGTCGACCCCAAGAGCAACACGGCGCGGGAAGTGCATTTCCGTCACGAACTGTTCAACTACGACACCAGCGGCATCGACGGCAACCAGGTCAAAGGTGACCTGGGCTTTGCCGGCTTCAAACTGTTCAAGGCACCGGAAATCGCCATGCACGACATCGTGTCGTTCCTGGGCGCCAGCTACTTCCGTGCCGTCGACTCGACCAAGCAATACGGCCTGTCGGCCCGTGGCCTGGCCATCGACACCTTTGCCAAACGCCAGGAAGAATTTCCCGACTTCACCAAGTTCTGGTTCGAGACGCCGGCCAAGAATGCCACCCACTTTGTGGTCTACGCCCTGCTCGACTCGCCGAGCGCGACCGGTGCCTACCGGTTCGACATCGACTGCCAGGCCAGCCAGGTGGTGATGGACGTCCAGGCGCACATCAACGCCCGCGCCGACATTGAACAACTGGGCGTCACGCCGATGACCAGCATGTTCAACTGCGGCACCCACGAGCGGCGCATGTGCGACAGCATTCACCCGCAGCAGCACGACTCCGACCGCCTGTCGATGTGGCGTGGCAACGGCGAGTGGGTGTGCCGCCCGCTGAACAACCCGGCCAAGCTGCAGTTCAACGCGTTCGCCGACAAAGACCCGAAAGGCTTCGGCCTGGTCCAGTACGACCACAATTTCGCCAGCTACCAGGACACCACGGTCTGGTACGACCGCCGGCCAAGCCTGTGGGTCGAGCCGACCAACGCCTGGGGCGAGGGTGAGGTGAGCCTGCTGGAGATTCCGACCACCGGCGAAACCATGGACAACATCGTGGTGTTCTGGACGCCGAAGAACAAGGTCAAGGCCGGTGACTCGCTCAACTACAGCTACAAGCTGTACTGGAGCGCCCTGCCGCCGGTCAGCACCCCACTGGCGCAGATTCATGCGACCCGTTCAGGGATGGGCGGCTTCCTCGAAGGCTGGACACCGGGCGAGCATTACCCGAAATACTGGGCACGACGCTTCGCGGTGGACTTCCACGGCGGCGGCATCGATCGCCTGCCCGAAGGTGTAGGCATCGAACCGGTGCTGACCGTCTCCCACGGCAAGACCCAGGACTTCAATATCCAATACCTGCCGGATATCAAAGGCTACCGGGTGATCTTCGACTGGCTGCCGGACAGCGACTCGGTGGAGCCGGTGAACATGCGCATGTTCATCCGCTCGCGCGACCGCACCCTGAGCGAGACCTGGATGTACCAATACTTCCCGCCAGCGCCGGACCGCCGTAAGTACCCGTAACCGATTGACGCCTGTGGGAGCGAGCTCGCTCGCGAAAGGGCCATTCCAGGCGCCGCATCTATGGCGTCTGGAAAAATTCGCGACCAAGGTCGCTCCTACAGGGTGATTCGGTCACTACTGAAACATTGACAGCCGGGCAATCTGCGGCTGTTATACAAACCTTGTCACGCCGTTGGAGCGTTCGCTCCAGACACCCCCGACTCTTCTGATACCTGATCACTGCATTGACCCGTCCCGCACGGTCGATGGGCGGTAGCGTGGCTGCCTGCCTCTGCTCACAAGGCGCCTTCATGAATCTTAATCCTGTACACCTCGGCCCTGTCGCTGGCGGGTCGCTGCTGGCCTTCGATAAGTCCGCGCTTATCACCTGGGTCGCGATCAGCCTGCTGGTGGTCGAGACCTTTTCCGGCGCGCTGCGCTATTACCTGGACCTGGCCGGGCTCAGTCCGCTGCTGTACCTGCCCAAGGCCGCCTGTGTGCTGCTGTTTGCGCTGCAGCTGCTGAGTTTTCGTGGCGGGCGGCTGTTCTGGCTGTGCCTGTTGGGCTGGCTGCTCTCGGCGCTGCTGGCCATGCTGCACGGCGCCAGTGTGCAGAACCTGGCGTTCAGCTTGTTCGCTGTCAGCCCGCTGCTGTTCGCGGCCGTGTGCAGCCCGCAATTGCTGCGCCACCAAAAGCTGCTCGGCTGGAGCATTGGCCTGTGCCTGCTGGCCAGCCTGATCGGGCTGCTGCTGGACAAATACGCTCAGGTGCCGTGGAAAGGCTACAACTACAACCTGGGCGAAACCGAGTTGAGCGGCAATACCTCATGGAGCGCCGACGATCAGGACCGGGTCGCCGGTTTTGCCCGGGTGTCGAACATCCTCTCCACCCTGATCGCCCTGTACAGCCTGTACATGATGCTGTTGTTGCGCTCCTTGCCACTCAGGCTGGTGCTCGGCGCGGTGGCGTTCGGCGCCATTGTGCTGACCACCAGCAAGGCACCGGCCGGCGCCTTTGCCCTGACGTTGGGTTTGCTAATGATCCAGCGCCTGACCTGGACCTGCCGGATTCTCTGTGTACTGATCGTCGCGATCGGCCTGTTGTTGCCGTTGATGGGCCTGCTGTATGACTTCGATGCACACACGGTAAGCCGTGGCGGCAGTTCCCTGGCCTCGCTTTACGACCGCCTGAACAACACCTGGCCACGGCTGTTCGACGCCATGCAACTGAACGGCTGGGGCTATACCGGCGCAGGCTTCGGCATGGTCGGCAGCACCATGGCGCTGTTTCCGGTGCCGGGCGCAGAAATCCTGCTGGGCATGGATAACAGCGCGCTGTACCTGTGGGCCATGCTCGGCGTGGCCGGGCTGCTGCTCTATAGCTTGCAGGTCGGGCTGCTGTTGAGCCTGCTCAACGATGCCAGCCCGCTGGCGCGCATGCTGATGTCGATCGCAGTGTGCTGGTGCCTGATCAGCTGGACCACCGACATGTTTGAAATCGCTGCAGCCAATCTGTTTCTGGGGCTGGTCATCGGCTACGTGATCAATCCACGGCCTGGCAGCGATTCCCTGCCTCATTCGCCACCAGCGCTCACCCCCCTGCCCTTCAGGGCACTGCAATGAGGCCCCGTCATGCTGCATGCTCTATCTCGTACCAGGCTGCTGGTGCTCGCCGGCTGGCTGAGCGGGCTGGCGACCGCCCATGCCGAGCCAGCCAGCGAACCGCCGCCGTTCATCCTCGGTATCTCGACCCACTTGATGAATGTCGAGCGGCCCGTCGAAGCGCCGCTGAAGCGGGCGGCCGAAGCCGGCTTCAGTGCGGTCAAGGACGATGTGTTCTGGTCCACTGCCGAGCCCAAGCGCAATGAGTTGCGGATCATCCCGCAGTGGCGTCGCTATCTGGAGCAAGCCAACAGCCTGCAACTCGAACGCCTGGCGATTCTCGGCTATAGCACCCACTTTCACGACAACGCCAAGCCGCGTACACCTGAAGTTACCGGGCCGTTCCTCAATTATGTCGATTACGTCAGCCGCCAACTGGGCAACCGGGTCAGCTATTACGAAATCTGGAACGAGTGGGACCTGCAGGGGCCGCGCGACCGCCAACTGGCTCAGGACTACGCGGCACTGGTACGCAAGACCGTGCCGGTGCTGCGCGCCAATACCCAGGCCGCACCCGGCAACAAGGCACTGATTCTCGCAGGGGCGGTGACCCCCGAAGGCATGGACCACGGCTTTGCCGATCAACTGATCGACAGCGATACCCTGGCGCTGGTCGACGGTCTGTCGATCCACCCCTATGTGCATTGCGCAGGCAACAACGGCAGAACTCCCGAAGCCTGGGGGCGCTGGGTCAGCGACTACGAAGAAAATATCCGCAACAAGGCCGGGCGGGCGATCCCGATCTACCTCACGGAAGTCGGCTGGCCCAGCCACAAAGGGGCCTGCGGGGTCAGTGAAATGACCCAGGCGCTGTACATGGCACGCATCTGGTTTCTGGCGCGCAGCATTCCCAACGTCAAGGGCATGTGGTGGTACGACCTGTACAACGATGGCCCCGACCGCTTCGACCAGGAACACAACTTCGGCATCCTCAACGAAGACCTGTCGCCCAAACCGGCCTGGACCATGATGCGGGCCATTGCCCCGGTGGTCAGGGACTTCGCCTATAACGCTGAGGCCAGTGTGGTGTCCGGGCCGACCTACCAGTTGTACTTCAGCAACGGCCAGCAGCGCCTGCTGGTGGCCTGGACCGTCGGCAAGCCGCTTGAGCTTGGCCTGATCAGCCACGCGCCTGTGCAAGGGCCGGTGCGCCTGCTAGACACCCGCCGGGCCGCCAATGGCGAGGTCGCCAGCGAGCAGTCATGGCAATGCGCAGGCGAGCACTGCACCGCATCGGTACGCCTGGACGACTTTCCCAAGATCATCCGCCTGACCCCCTGACTCTTAATACCAATACTGTTCGGATAAGCGCCGCATACCCGGTGGGAGTGGCCGGCCGGCGCTCCGGTTGCCGACGAAGACGGCGGCACATTCGCAGCATATGTAGTGTTTTTACTGGCCTCTTCGCGAGCAAGCTCGCTCCCACCGGGGGGCATACAGTACCTAAACGAACAGCATTGCCCTTCACACCGGTTGCTCTCTCCATGACCTTCAGAAAAGACATCAACGGCCTGCGTGCCATCGCCGTGCTTGGCGTGCTGCTGTATCACTTTCATCCGGCCTGGCTGCCCGGCGGTTTTGCCGGGGTCGACGTATTTTTTGTCATCTCCGGCTACCTGATCACCGGCATCGTCCTGCGTGGTCTGGGTAACCAGAGCTTCAGCCTGGTGCAGTTCTATCGCTCGCGGGCGCAACGGATCATCCCGGCACTGGCGGTGTTGTGCCTGGTGTTGCTGGGTGGCGGCTGGTTCTACCTGTTGCCTCTGGATTACGCCGCGCTGGGCAAACACGTGGCCGCCAGCCTGGGCTTCGTCTCCAACATTGTCTACTGGCGCGAAGCCGGTTACTTCACCGCCGATGCCCATGAGAAATGGCTGCTGCACACCTGGTCGCTGTCAGTGGAATGGCAGTTCTACCTGCTCTACCCCGTGGTCCTGCTGCTGCTCAAGCGGCTGGTAGGGCTCAATGCGCTGCGCGGCTGGATTGTTGCCGGTTGCCTGGCAAGCTTTGCCTTATGCCTGGCAGCCTCGCGGTACTGGCCGGAACCGGCGTTCTATCTGCTGCCGACCCGCGCCTGGGAACTGCTGCTGGGCGCGGTGGCCTGTGTGTTTCCGGTCAAACTCAAGCCAGCCCAACAGCGTTGGCTCGAAGGTCTGGGCCTGGGCCTGATCCTGTTCAGTTTTGCCTTCATCAAGGTTCAGCAGACGTGGTCCGGTTACTTGGTGCTGCTGCCGGTACTGGGAACCTGGGCGATGATCGCCGCTGCGAGGCAAGACTCGCCGGTGACCGGCAACCCGCTGGCACAGTGGCTCGGCAGCCTCTCTTACTCGCTGTACCTGTGGCACTGGCCGGTGGTGGTGGTGATGAACTACGCCGGCTGGCTGGGCGATACGCGCAACGTCATGCTGGGTATGAGTGCCGCTCTGCTGCTGGGCATGGCCTCTTACCGGCTGGTAGAAAAACCCGGCGGCAACAGCCGCCCGGCACCCGCCAGGAAGCTCACCGCCCTGTCGACCCTGATCACCCTGGTGTTTGTGGGTGGGGTGACGGTCAGCCTATCTGAAGGGGTGGTATTACAAGCGCGCAGCATCAGTACGTCTGATAAAGCCCGTTTTATCCAGCGTTACGTCGATAAGCAAAATAACCTCTATGAACCTTACTGGCTCAAGTGCGATGCCTTCTCGGCATTCACCCAACGCGGTCAAACACAGATCGACGCAAGCTGCACCCGCCGCCAGGGTGAGGGTGGCGTGCTGCTGTGGGGCGACTCGCATGCCCAAGCCTTGTCGTTGGGCCTGCGTACCCTGCTGCCAGCGGGTACGCCGTTCTATCAGGTCACCTCGGCCAGTTGCCCTGCGCGCTTTACCGCCATCGACCGGCGTGGCGCCAGCGGCCGGGCCTGCGATTACGCCACGCGGCTGGCCTGGGACAGCGTCGAGCAGTTGCGCCCGGACGTCGTGGTCATGGCCCAGAAAGACAATCACGACCAGACCGCCTGGAATGCCCTGGCGGCACGCTTGAGGGATTACGGCGTCAAGCACATCGTACTGGTAGGCCCGGTGCCACAGTGGAGCCCGTCGTTGCCCAGCGTGATCGCCAACCGCCACTGGGAACAGCGCGAGCCTTACATTAACGACCCGGCCCTGAACCGGCATTTGATGGCCGTGGACCAGGCCACCCGGCACCTCATCGACCCGACCAGCATCCGCTTCGTTTCGTTGATCGAGCAGTTGTGCAACCAGCAAGGCTGCCTGGCACGCCTGGGCGGTAATGACGAGCTGCTGCAGATCGATGACGGCCACCTGAGCGCCGAGGGCTCGCTGTATGTGGTACGCCATTACGTGCTCCCACAGCTGTGACTGTTGATCCCTTAAGAGAATGGATAATTTGCGCACTTTCCTGACATGGATAACATGCCTGCCATGCTCAGCCCCTATCATGGGCCACCCGCAGACACCTAGAAAGGAATTCAGGCATGGGCTTGCGAACACTGATCATGGCCTGCGCGCTGGCCTGCCTGCCAAACCTCGGCATGGCCCAGAGCTGGCTGGCCGGCGGCTCGGAGTGGCGACCGTTCAGCTACAGCGACGAGCAGCAGAACCTGCAAGGCATTGCGGTGGACATCACCCGGAAAATCCTCGAAAAGGCCGCCATCCAGACACGCTTCGTGTCTTACCCGGTCAATCGCCTGCAAGCCATGCTCGATAAAGAGCAACTTGACCTCAGCTATGCCGAATCGAAAAACTGGCAAACGCCTGAAGTAGCCGAGCGCTATGTGTTTTCCGTGCCATACCTGAAAGTGCGTGAATACCTGTATTTCGCCAAGGATCACCCGGCCCGGGACAAGCCGGTCGACACCTTGCAGAACCTGACCATCGGCATGGTCCGGGGCTACAACTATCCACGTCTGGACCCGGCGTTCGAGGCCGGGCGCTTGATGAAGCTGGAAACCTCTCAGGACCTTGCGCTGCTGGAACTGTTACAGGCACGACGGGTGGACGCCGTGGCGATGGTCGATGACCTGTACAACTATCTGATCGTCACCCACCAGATCGACCCGGCGCAATTTAGCCGCGGCGGCCAGCTCAGCGAAGCGCCGCTGGCCATGATGCTCAACAAAAAACACGCGGCCCTGCTGTCCGCCATCAACCAGGCCATCCTCAGCCTGCAAGACAGCGGCGAGGTGGCGCGTATTCATGACGCCTACCTGCCAGCGCGCACCGCGCTGGCCTGTAATGCACCGGACCCCGCCTGCTGATTCAGAAGCGTGGTTTGAGCGCCGTCCAGTCCGGGCGGTATTTCTGCATCTGGGTCACGTCATTGCGCGAGCGAATGCCGCAACTGTGGTACAGGTCGTTGAGCTTGCCCAACTGGTCGTAGTCCAGCTCCACCCCCAGCCCCGGCGCATCGCTGAGCGCCACACAGCCGCCCACGATCGGCAGCTTGCCGCCCTTGATCACCTCTTCATCGGGCTCCTGCCATGGGTAATGGGTGTCGCAGGCATAAGCCAGGTTCGGCACCGCCGCCGCCACATGGGTCATGGCCATCAGGCTGATGCCCAGGTGCGAGTTGGAATGCATCGACACCCCGAGTCCGAAGGTGTCGCACATCCGCGCCAGGGTCTGCGTATCGCGCAACCCGCCCCAATAGTGATGGTCGGCCAGAACAATCTGCACACTGTTAAGCGCCACGCTGCGGCGGAACTCGTCGAAGTCGGTGACCACCATGTTGGTTGCCAGCGGCAGGCCGGTGCGCTTGTGCACCTCGGCCATGCCCTCCAGGCCCGGGCACGGATCCTCAAAGTATTCCAGAGCGTCGCCCAGCCGTTCGGCCATGCGCAGCGAGGTGTTCACTGACCAGTTGCCATTCGGGTCGATGCGCAGCGGCGCTTCAGGAAACGCCTGGCGCAGCGCCTCGATACACGCCACTTCATGCTCCGGCCCGAGGATCGTACCGGCCTTGAGCTTGATGCTCTTGAAGCCGTTCTCCTCGATCATGGTCCGCGCCTGGGCAACGATCTGCTCCGGGCTGATGCCCTCGCCCCAGCGGTCGGGCTTGTAAGGCGAACCGATATGTTCGGCATACTTGAAGAACAGATAAGCGCTGAACGGCACCTCGCGACGCACTGCCCCGCCGAGCAAGTTGACCAGCGGCATGCCCAGCGAACGGGCCTGCAGGTCAAGAAACGCCACCTCGAAAGCCGAATAGGCATTGGCCACCTGCTTGCTCGGGTGCGACCCCGGTGCCAGCTCGGCCCCGCCGCTCACCGGCTGCAAGCCCGCCACGGTCTTGACCACCCGCATGCGCAGGCCATTGAGGTCGAAAGGGTCCAGGCCCACCAGGCTGCCTTGCATGGCCTGCAACACCGCCAGCACCGGCGCATCGCCATAACTCTCACCCAGGCCGATCAGGCCGCTGTCACTCTCGACTTCGATGATCGAGCGCAGGGCATAGGGTTCATGAATGCCGCTGGCGTTGAGCAACGGCGCATCACGGAAGGCAATCGGGGTGACACGAACCTGTTTGATTTTCATAAGGAGGTAGCTCCGTTAGCAGGGCGAAATCGTCCGCCTCGGGCAGCGCACTGCCCGAGCGGGAGAAGGTCGGAAAGTCAGGCCGCGCTGGCCGATGGAGCTGGCTTGGCGCCCTTGCCCTGACCTTTGAGGGTGCGGGTCATAAACACCAGAATGCCGGCGATCAGCGATACCGAGGCCAGGCCAATCAGCCCGCCCTCGATAGAACCGGTGCTCTGTTCCAGGTAGCCAAAGGTGGCCGGGGCGACGAAGCCGCCGAGGCTGCCCACCGAGTTGATCAGCGCGATCACCCCGGCGGCGATCCGCGCATCCAGATAACTCTGGGGGATCGGCCAGAACAGCGACGATGCCGCCTTGAAACCAATGGCCGCAAAACAGATCGCCACGAAGGAGAACACCGGCCCGCCGGTGGTCGACATGAACAGCCCCACCGCCGCAATGATGAAGGCCGCCGAAGCCCAGGCCTGTTGCCACTTGAAGCGTGCCGCCAGGCTGGCAAAGGCGTACATCGCGACCACCGAGATGATCCACGGAATCGAGTTGAACAGCCCGACCTGAAAGTCGCCCAGCCCGCCCATCGAGCGGATGATGCTCGGCAGCCAGAAAGTGCAGCCGTAGATGGTCAGCGAGATGGAGAAGTACAGAAAGCAGAACAGCAGGATCTGCGGGTCGCGCAGCAGGCGCAGCGACGACTGATGCACCTCGACGCCACCGCTGGCCAGTTCACGCTGGCGCTGCTCTTCGTCGATGCAGGCGGTCAGCGCCTGGCACTCGGCAGGGCTCAGCCACTTGGCGTCCTTGGGCAGCGAGTCCAGCCAGAACCAGACAAAACCGCACAGCAGCACCGAGAACATGCCCTCGATGAAGAACATCCACTGCCAGCCGTGCATGCCCAGCCCTTCGATGTTCAACAGCGCACCCGACAAAGGCCCGGAGATGATCGAGGCCGCCGCCGAGCCACTGAGAAAAATCGCCATGGCCTTGCCGCGCTCACCGGCTGGCAGCCATTTGGTGAAGTAATACACCACACCAGGGAAAAACCCGGCTTCGGCCACACCGAGCAAAAAGCGCAGGATATAGAACCAGGTTTCATTGGGCACGAAGGCCATCGCCGTGGCGACCACGCCCCAGGTGAACATGATCCGCGTCAGCCAGATCTTCGCGCCGTAGCGTTGCAGCAGAATATTCGACGGTACTTCGAACAGCGCATAACCGATGAAAAACAGCCCGGCGCCCAGCCCGTAGGCCGCCGCACCGATGCCCAGATCGGTTTCCAGATGGCTGCGCACGAAGCCGATATTGACCCGGTCGATGTAGTTGACGATGAACATCACCACGAACAGCGGCAGGACGTGGCGCTTGACCTTGGCGACCGCGCGGGCGACCAGTTCGGGGTCTGCTTGAGCAGGGACAGAATGCATGGGACGGCTCCGATGGTTATTTTTGTGGAGGTGCGTCGATCATGTGCTCTGCTATTGTTCCCGTCTAATCCAGTCTGACACTTGATTGATACCTGGAAGATATCAATGTTCGAACTCGCCCAACTGCGTTGCTTCGCCACCGTGGCCACGGAACTCAACTTTCGTCGCGCTGCCGAACGGCTGAACATGACCCAGCCGCCCCTGAGCCGGCAGATCCAGTTGCTGGAACACAATCTGGGGGTCGAGTTATTCACCCGCAGCACCCGCAGCGTTGCATTGACCGCCGCCGGGCGTGCGTTCTTCATTGAGGCCCAGCACTTGCTGGAGCGTGCCGAACAGGCGGCGCTGGCGGCGCGGCGCATAGCCCGCGGCGACATCGGCTCGGTGAGCATCAGCTTCGTCGGCAGTGCGGTGTATGAGTTTCTGCCACGGGTCATCGCCGAAGCCCGGCTCAGCCAGCCCCAAGTGAAGATCGCCCTCAGCGAAATGAACACCGCCCAACAGCACGAAGCCCTGCGCGCCCGCCGCATCGACCTGGGCATCGTCCGCGCACCCTTGCTACAGCCGGGTTATGAAAGCGAATGCCTGGTGCGCGAGCCCTTCGTCCTCGCGGTACCGGCCAGCCACCCGCTGGCCAGTAGCGAACGGGTCGCAGTACAAGACCTGGCCGGGGTGCCGTTTCTGATGTACTCGCACTCGGCCTACCCACCATTCAACGAACTGCTCACCGGCATGTTCCGCTCCGCCGGCGTAGCCCCTGAATATGTGCAGTGGCTGGGCTCGTCACTGACCATCCTGGCGCTGGTCAACGCCGCCATGGGCCTGGCCCTGGTGCCACGCTGCGCCACCAACGTGGTGTTTCGCGATGTGGTGTTCCGCGACATCAACCTGGGTGAAGGCATCCAGAGCGAACTGCACCTGGTGTGGCGCAGCGACAACGACAACCCGGCATGCAGCATGCTGCTCGAAGCCATTCGCGCGGCGGTGCATCAGGGGGCAAGCACCCCATAAATCCTGTAGGAGCGAGCTTGCTCGCGAAGAGGCCGGTAAAGTCACAGCATCTGCCTCGAATCTGCCGCCGTCTTCGCCAACAGAGCTGGCTCCCACCTGACCGCGTTGAGCTTACCTGATCAGCATTACCCCGTAGCGGCAGCAACGCCCACACCGCAAGCAGCACATCCGTGCAAGCCATCCGCCGCGCCATCAACCATAGTGAATTACCGCAGCCCGGCTGCGGTCACTACTTCTCAACCGCCTATCAGTGGAGATTGTCATGAGTACATTCGTTACCCGCGATGGAACCGAGATCTATTACAAGGATTGGGGTACAGGCAAACCGGTACTGTTCAGCCACGGCTGGCCACTGGATGCAGACATGTGGGAGTACCAGATGCACTACCTGAGCAGCCGCGGCTATCGCACCATCGCCTTCGACCGGCGCGGTTTCGGCCGCTCCGCTCAGCCGTGGGAAGGTTACGACTACGACACCTTCGCCGATGACATCAATGACCTGATCGAACACCTGGACCTCAAGGAAATCACCCTGGTGGGCTTCTCGATGGGCGGCGGCGATGTGTCACGCTACATCGGCAAGTACGGCACTTCCCGTGTGGCGCGCCTGGCGTTGCTCGGCGCGGTGACACCGATCTTCGGCAAGACCGCCGACCACCCGGAGGGTGTGGACAAGTCAGTGTTTGACGGCATCAAGGATGGCCTGCTCAACGACCGCGCGCAGTTTATCTCCGACTTCGCCACACCGTTCTTTGGCCTGGATAACGGCCAGAAAGTCTCCGACGGCGTGCTGACCCAGACCCTGAACATCGCCCTGCTGGCCTCGCTCAAAGGCACGGTGGATTGCGTGACTGCTTTTTCGGCAACCGACTTTCGCCCGGACCTGGCCAAGGTCGATGTACCGACCCTGGTGATCCATGGCGACGCCGACAACATCGTGCCGTTCGAGGTGACCGGCAAACGTGCCGCCGAACAGATCGCCGGCGCCGAACTGAAAGTCTACAAAGGCGCACCCCACGGCTTCGCCGTGACCCATGCACAGCAACTCAATGAAGACCTGCTGGCCTTCGTCGGTGGCTAAGACACCTTGAAAACAGCCGGGAACCTGATCCACGCTCGCCACTCCAAGCAGCAGCAAACAGCTGTCGAGCGCCTGGACAGGTCCCCCGCCCCTTCATGGATGTCTATATGCCTGCGCAACTGGATCCACAACCTGCCGACCTGGATGAGTTGCTGGGTTTTCAGCCGCTTCTGTACCCCGGCGGCCGCCCTATCGAAGCCATTGTCTCGTATCACGACGGGCGCTGGCCGGTGTATGCCGACGTCGTCAACGCATTCTTCAGCGCAGCTGGCAAAGACTGCTGGACAGACTTCAACTACGGCATCGCCGAATCAGGTGCCATGCTTGGCGACCCGCAACGGGTCGCCAACGCCACGCTGGACGAGCTGAAAAGCATGCTGACCTGGTGCGTACGCGGCGAGCGCTTTTGCGACGGCCACCACGGATCGGTCATCGAAAGGGGCTACATTCTGAACCTGCTGCAACGTCTGAAGGTTTTGCGCCAGCATCTTGCAGCCGCGCAATAAGTGAGTGCCCTGCGGAACCGGCAAGGCCCAAGGCCGGTCGCAGTACCTCCTCTGAATTCATTTGCACACAGGCCCAGCCATGTCCATCGTCGATACCTACCTCACCGGCCTGTACCAGGCCCTGCCTGCGCAAGATCTTGAACAGCTCAAACACAGCCACGGCGCCTCAGAAGCCGATCTGAGCAGACTCCTGGCACGTTATCCACAGGCACCCGCCAGCCTGCTGGAACTGCTGGGCCGCCTCGACGGCACGCATTTTCGCAAGTACCCCAATGGCGAAGTCTTTGTACTGGTATTGGGCTCGGACGTCTTCGAGTACCCCTACTACCTCAGCTCCGTGGAGCAGATCCTTGAAGAGGCCGGGCAATACAACGACAGCATTGCCGACGTGTACGGCGACTACGTCGACGAAGACCCGGAACTGCTCGATCCTGCCATCGACGGTCAGTTGGCCATGGGCGAACGTCTGTGCTTTTCGCAGTGCATGAACAACGGCGGGACGTCGCGGCTATACATCGACTTCAACCCGGCAGCAGGCGGCAGCGTGGGTCAGGTGGTGCGCTACCTGCACGACCCGGACAGCTACAAGGTGATTGCCGCCAGTTTTGATGACTATCTCAAGCAACTGATTGACCAGAACTACGAATTCATCTTTGAGGATGAGTGAGAAGGGTCGGTTTAAAGCCATCATGGGTGGCCGCTATCGGCAACTCTGACGGTGTGGATAAGCCATGAAAAGTGCCTTATCCACAGGCAGTCATCGAAGCCCGGACCCTACAGCAGTTTCAACGGATAGCTCAGAATGATCCGGTTTTCGTCGTAATCCGATGAATTGAAGTCCCTGCGAACACTTGCGTTGCGCCAGCGCAGGCTGACGTTTTTCATCACGCCGCTCTGCACGACGTAACCCAGTTCGGTTTCACGTACCCATTCGGAGCCGTTGTCCACGCCTCTGAGCTTTACATGATCGCCTTGGACATAGCGGGTCATCAGGGTCAGCCCCGGTATTGCATAACCGGTAAAGTCCAGGTCGTAACGCAATTGCCAGGATCTTTCCCGTGGGTTGTCAAACGCATGGTTGAACGTGTTGTTGGCCAGGTAGATGCCGCCGGTGCCCGCAATCCGCATCCAGCCGCTATCACCACTGACCTGCTGCAGACCGACACTCACCGTGTGCTGGCGGACGTTCAGCCCGACCAGGGCAGAAGCGGTGCGGTTGTCCAGCCGACCGGCTTTGGCACTGCCGTCATCCTGGCCGCGAAAGTAGCCCAGGTTGGCGTTCAGGTTGATGCCTTCAGAGAGCGCGAAGCGTTGATTCAGACCGATGTATTGCTGTTGATAAATATCTTTCAGTTCACCCGCCCACAGACGCAGCGTTGTGTTCTTTGATGGGGTGCGATAGTCACCACCGAGGTATTTGAACGAGTCGCTGGATGCCCCCGCGTAAGCCAGATCCTCCATCGAGGAGTCATTACGCAGGCTGGTTTTGGTGAACTCACCGGCATACAACGTCCAGTTATTGATGTCCTGCGACGAGAGTTGCGCCCCCTTGAAGGTTTGCGGCAGCGCTCTGAAGTCGTCAGCGGTAACCAAAGGCAGGTTCGGCATCCATTCACCGACTTTAAGTTCGGTGGCCGAGATTTTAGCCTTGACCGCTACGCCCAATCGGCCAAAGCTGCCAGCCGGATCACCATCGGCATCCCTGGGTAATAACAGCGCGCCGTAACGACCGGCACCTCCGTCGAGCTTGATCGCATATTTACCCAATACATCGACGCCGAACCCGACAGTGCCAGGGGTGAAGCCCGAACGCAGATCCAGAATAAAGCTCTGGGTCCACTCTCGGGCTTCCTGAGGGCGCGCGGCGGCCGAGGTGAAATCACGCTCAAAGTAGAAGTTTCTAAAATTAAGAGTGGCGCGACTGTCTTCAATAAGACCTTGCGCCAGCGTGTGAGATTGAAACAGCAAGACCGCAAGTGCCACGCTGATGGCCTGGCAACGACGAATGTTCATGATCATGATATCCCCTGTTGTTGTTATTTAAGGGAGTGGGCAACCGCTGAACGCCAGAAGGGCAAATATCACTTCGTCTCTCTGGGAGAACGGAGCTATTGATAAAGTCGCGAGTGAAACTTGGAATTATGGGCAGGGCCTCGTATCAACAAGGCCCCGTCCAGATGGCACGACGTCACGCAATGCCTGCACAGCATTGCGTCAGCGCTTAAACCAGGCCAGCAGAACGCAGAGCAGCCGCGATTTCCTGATCGGCGCCCTCAGCCAGGGGCAGCAGCGGCGAGCGTACGGTCGCATGGTCCAGAATGCCGCGCGTCACCAGGCCATGTTTGAGGGCCACAGTACCTTCCATGTGCGAGCCGCGATGGTAGACATTGCGGGTAACAGGAAGCAGCTTGTCGTGGATGGCACGGGCTGCCGGGTAGTCCCTGCGCTTGCCCGCGGCAATCAGTTCGATCAACGGCTCAGGGGTCAGGCCACCGTAACCGACCAGCGCACCGTCTACATCGAACATGGTGTGCAGCAAGTATTCGTCATGGCAGGTCAGAATTTGCAGGTCTGGCACTTCTTTGCGGATTACCGGGATTTCGGTATCCCAGCGACGCATGTTGCGCACGCCGTTCTTCATGGCGAATACGCCTGGCTGACGGGCGATATCCAGCTGGGTTTCCAGGTCGTAAGTGGCCTTGGTGACATCCGGGTACTGGAACAGGATCAGCGGCAGGCCGCTGTGCTCATAAATGGCCCGGTAGCGGTCTTGGGCAGCACCTTTTTGATAACCGAAGCGCAACCAGCCGTGGGAAGGATAAACCAGGCCTGCGGCGGCACCGTTATCCACCGCACGCTTGGCCTCTTCGGCCGCCACCTGAGTGCCCTCGCCAGTGATGCCGGCGATAATTGGCAAGCGACCTTCAACCGACTCGCTGAATGCGCGGATCACCTGAGCCTGTTCAGCCTGAGTCAAGAAAGTGCCCTCACCGGCATGGCCCAACACAACCAGACCTTTGACGCCTTCGAAACTGCCCAGCCAGCTACCCAGCTTTTGAATGGCGGCAAAATCAAGTTTGCCATCACGAGTAAAGGGTGTAATAGGGGCAGGAACAAGGCCTTTAAGGTCGATGGTATTTTTAGTGCTCATTTTTATTTCCTCTTTATTTACCAATAGTCCACAGCTACGCGTGCAGGGGCGCAAGAAACACATCAATGCATTTCTTGAATTTTCGTTGTTTATTACAAGACAGCGTTTAACGATCACTTACAGCGTCAAGGTGATAGTTCCTCAAGAACTCGTCCCTTGGTTTCAATTGCAAACAGTGCCGTAATACACCCGGTTATCAACAGTACAATGGCGAACGTGCCAAATACGTAATGCACACCGGCTCCGGATATCGCGACGCCCACGACCAAGGGGCCCATGGCCGACCCCAGGCGCAGCCAGGCACTGCCAATGCCTGTTCCCAGTGCTCTCAAACGCGTTGGAAAGAGTTCAGCCGAGTACAGATAAAGCGAGAACGTTACGGTCTGCAACATGGCATAACCCAGGCCGGCCATCATCAGAATCTGCAAGGGCGTAGTAGCGCCGGTGGCGGCCAGCAGCCCCAGAGGAATGGCAGCGCAGAACAATGCTCCGATGTACCAGCGGCGCCGCCCGACCTTATCGATCAATAGCGCGCAGATGACAGCCGCCACCACCCCGGCAGCCGAAGTCATGAAACCGTAGGCAAGACTGGTTTCAAGCGGCAGATGGAAATGCTGACGATACAGCGTCGGCAACCAGGTAATCAGGCCGTTGGCAACCATGTAGGAACCGAACCACATGGCCCAAATCACCAGCGAACGCTTGAAGTACATGCCCTTGAACAGCTCACGCCAGCCTTGGGCCGCATTTGGCCGCGCAGCCATGGGCATTTCGACGACCGGAGCCAGGGTTTTGCCAGACTTGATAACGCTCTGCTCCAACCGGCTCACGATGCGATCGGCCTCTTCAACACGGCCCTTGGATGCCAGCCAACGTGGCGATTCAAAGAGGAAGAAGCGCAGCGGGATCAACAGCGCAGCAGGTACAAGACCGACAGCGAACATGACTTTCCAGCCATACACCGGTACCAGGAAGTAACCGATAATGCCGGCGCCGACCAGACCAAGCAGGAACATCACCTCATAGAGCAGAAAGAAACGCCCTCGTTTCTTGGAGCCGATCAGCTCATTGACGTAGGCACTCGCCACCGGTACCTCTCCTCCCGTGCCTATGCCCTGTATGAATCTGAACGCCATCATTGCCACCGCACCGGAAGCAAACAGGCAGGCAACGTCCATGGCAACGAACAGCAGGATGGTGAAGGTCAGGACTTTCATCCGGCCAATACGCTCAGCCAGCCAGCCAAAGAACAACGCCCCGAATAACTGCCCCAAATAGCCGGCCGACAGAATCAAGCCAATCTGACCCGGTGTCAGGCTCCACTCTTTGGCCAATACCGGCATGGCATAGGCAATAGCAATGACGGTGTAACCATCGAAAAACGTGGCCGCGCCGATCACATTGCGTGCCCAGAACACTTGGCGGGTAACCGGTAACCGTTCAAGCCGGGCACTGATGCCTGCCTGCCCTTCTATCACGTGCGTCTTACTGTCCACCTCGGCGTGAGGCGATGAAGCGACTTGCTGTATCAACATGATCCTTCCTCTTATTATTTTTACTTTCAGAGGGCGAGCGCCTACACACCGTGAAAAACACAGAGCACTCACACGTTGTTTTGATGAGCGCGAGAAGCGCTCTATTTATCTACCCATAGGTACTGGCACCCACACTGCCATTGGCTTCAAGTGCTTTACCTATGGACTTCGCCGCGCGTTGGGTTAACGCCAGCGCACGGAGTTCAAGTTCTTCAGCCGTGCAACGAACCGTCGGCGCCGCAATACTGATTGCGCCGACGGGATAACCGTCCACGTCCAGAACCGGAACAGCGAGTATTCGCAATCCCTCAGTAAACAAGGAGTTGGTCAGGATGAACCCGCGTTCACGGATCTGGCTCAGTTGTTCATGCAGTGGAACGTCCGAGGCATGTGGCTTCATGATGAAAGGGGCCAGTTGCGGTATGGCCAGGATACGGTTGACTTCAACTTCGGGAAGAAAGGCCAGGATCGATTGGCCTATTGCAGTTTGAGCAGCAGGCACAGTGGTGCCTGTTCGAATGTCGACACCCAACCGCGTGACGCCGGCCCTGACCCGCTCCAGATAAAGCACGTCAGCCGACTGTAAAACAGCAAAACTGGCCGCCTCCCCCACTTCACCGACCAGCGTACGCAGGATAGGCCTGACGATACTGCGCAAATCGGTGCGCGCGATGGCATGAAAACCCAGGTCGAGAATTTTCAGCGTCAGGGCGAAACGTCTGCTTTCAGGGATCCTGGAAACGTAACCGAGATCAACCAGCGTATTGAGCATCCGAAACGTGGTGCCAGGGTCCAGATCAGCCGCAGCGGCAATCTGGCTTAACGTCAGCTCTTCATTCTCGGCAGAAAATGCCTCAAGCACACGAAACCCTTTGGCCAGGGATTGCACGGTACTACGGGCTTTCTTGTCGTCCAGCTCTTGTGTGAACCCTGCTTCTTTTGCGGCTTTGGAATTCATGTTCGCACCTTTTTTTGTTTTTTCGGATTGCGAAATTTATTTCTTTCAATTAGATTAGCACTCTAAGACACCCTCGCCTATTTAGATTTAAAAATAGATATCGAGTTTTTTATTCCTTTCTGGAATTAAAACGTCTCTGCGGGCATCGCCGCGTCGATATGAATAGCTTACTAATGTCTTATATTTCAAACCGTTAGCTAGCTAAGTACGCCCTTCTCAGATGTCGCTTGGCGTAAGCGCAATACCTGAATTTTTTCTGCTGCCCCATCCAGATCCAACTGATTGATCAGAACCACGAGTTCATTTGTGAGGATGAGAGTGAACTCACTTGTGGAAAACTCGACTCATCGGGTTATCCACAGTTAAAACCAATACCGTTCAGATAAGCGCCGCATGCCTTTGTGGGAGCGACCTTGGTCGCGAAGACGCCAGTAAAGACATTACATCTGTTGTGAATGTGCCGCCGTCTTCGTTGTGGTCCGGCACTCCGGCAAGCCCACCCCACCGGTCTAACTGACCAATATTGCAGTTAAAACCAATGCTGTTCGGATAAGCGCCGCATACCTGGGGTAGCTTGCTCAGCAAGGCAAGGGTTCAGCGAGTTTTTCCGCCAGAAAGTCGATCAATACCCGGCATTTGGGCGGCAGGTAACGGTTTGGAGGATAGAGAATCCAGGCCCTTCCATGATAAGTCGTCTCATACCGCCATTCGGGCAAGACCTCGACCAGGCGATGGCTCGACAGACTCTCGGCCGCCGTGAATATCGGCAGGCAACCAATACCGAGATTGGCGCGAACGGCGCCCAGTCGTACCTCGCTATGGTTGCTGGAGAACCTGCCTTTGACGCCGACAGTGACTTTTTCACCCGTTTCCAGATGCCTGAGTTGCCACCGACTATCACTGGGCGTTTCTCCCAGATAGATGCAGCTATGAGAAGCCAGGTCTGCCGGATGGGCAGGCGTTCCGGCCTGCGCCAGATAGTGCTCGCTTGCACAAAGTACGTGCTGCACATCGCACAGCGGGCGGGCGGCAAGGCCCAAGGGTGGCATGTCGGTGATCCGCACCAGTAGGTCGAAGTCGTCGAGCAAGTGGCCGGGTTGATCGGTCAGCATCAATTGCACGTCCACTTTGGGATAACGCTGCAGGAACTCAGGAATCAGCGGGCTGATGAGGATCTTGCCGAAGGCTTTCGGTGCACTGATCTTCACCTGGCCCTGTGGACTGCTGACAAAGCGCTCCGCTACATCCTGTGCACAACGGGCGGCTTTGGCCATTTCCAGGCAGTGGGCAAAAATCTCGGTACCGGCTTCGGAAAGCCGTAGCTTGCGCGTGGTTCGTTCCAGCAGCTTGACCCGCAGCGCCTGCTCCAGTGCCGTGATTTGTCGGCTTACCGCAGAAGGTGTAAGCCCCAGCGATCCGGCCGCTGCAGAAAAGCTGCCCAGCTCCACGACCCTCGCGAATACCAGCATGTGCGGCATCAGCCGAAGAGGAGATTCGTTCTCGTAGCGCAAAACTGTTGTCCTGAAGGTAGGGCTAATTATCAGCCCGGGTCACGCCAATAATTCCGGCACTGGACAGGAAAGTCCAGATCAGCCCGCCTTGAGGATAATTGGAATGGCCCGTGGAATGGATGTTCGTAGTCTGGAAGACCTGCTGTTCGTATCGCATCGGACTCAACACATCCTGACTCTTTTTAGCGGTGGCCTGGATAGCACCTACCTGCTGCACAAGCTGTCCTCGCTCGGCTGCAAAGTCACCGCACTGGCCGTGGATGTGGGCGAAGGCATTGACCACGCAGAGCTGTCGAGAATTACCGGTTTTTTTGGCGTAACGCTGAAGCAGGTGGATGGCTGCAGCACTTTCGTGGAGCAAGCAGTCCTGCCGGCACTTCAGTCAAACGCTCAGTATCTGGGCATGTACCCGATCAGTTCTTCCCTTTCGCGACCGATCATTGCCCAGATAGCGGTGGAGACGGCGCATAAACTGGGCTGCGGCGCCATCCTGCATACCGCCAATCAGTCGCAGAACAGCCTGCGCCGCCTTAACGGCGCCATCAAGCAACTCGGTTTTACCGGCTTCGCCGGAAGTCCGTATGAGTATTCGGCGCTTACCCGAGAGGAAAAGATCGCAGAGCTCAATGCAATCGGGCTAGGCGGGTTCCAGTCACGCAGCATGAGTGGCGATGCCAATCTCTGGGTGCGCGAATATGAATCCGGCAAGCTGGATAACCCTGAAGACTTCTGCATTACCGAAGACATCTACTCCTGGACCAGCACATCCCATCCCCGTGCAGGCGAAGAAATGGAAATCGAGTTCCGCGGTGGCCGACCGTTCTCGCTCAATGGTCAGGTACTGCCGTTGCAGGAGCTTATTCATAAAGCCAACTATCTGGCCGGCAGCTTCCAGATTGGCCGTTACAGTGGTCTTGAGCATCTGGAAGGTGGTGAAAAGGTATTCGAAGTCAGGGAAGCGCCAGCAGCATCAGTGCTCATGCTGGCCTATCGAACTCTGGAAACGGCGGTACTGGATGCCGACCTGATTCGGGAAAAGATCACCCTTGAGCAGCTTTGGGTGCGTGAAGCCGTCGAAGGGCGCTGGTTCTCGCCGCTGAAGGCTTCGATTGATGCCTTCATCCAGCAAACCAGCAAGGCAATCAACGGCAAGGTAAGGCTCAAGCTCAGCACCGGCAGCGCTCAGCTTGCCGCTATCCAGGCCTCGTCGGCGCTCTATCTGACCGACCGGGACGGTTGGGAAAAGGAAACTGCACAGGAGCGCGCCAGTCGCAGCCTGGCGGATATGCATGGTGCGCACGTGCCACAACCGGTGCGTAAACTGCAAGGAGTGGCCTGATGACTGTGTTCACGACAGAGATTTGCCTGAGCCACGCCGGGCAATTGATTCTCGGAACCGACCTGCGTAGCCAAGGCTGGGCATTTGGACGCAGTACCGATGTGGCCCGCTGGTTCAACCTGGACGACGAAAGCTGGCAGGAGTTTGCCGCTTACTGGGAGGGGCTTGCGCTCGACGAGCACATGGCCGATCACGGCACATATCGTTACCGGCGTTACAGCGAATTTGAATTCCAGAAGGGCGGCAGCCTGAAGAAACTGCCGCACACGCCTTACGAGCAGCCCAAGAACATCAACACGCTCAATGGTGGCGTCGCACGTCAATTCCCGCCTCTGGAGCAAGGCTTTGTCGACCACCCTTTCTTCAGCGCACTGCTCGCCGGTATGGCGGGCATATTCGACGAGGCGCAAGGGCAACGCTGCCGGTGGAACATCCGCCTGCATCCTTATCGTATCGTCACCAATGACTACGAGCAGGGTAAGCCCACGCCTGAAGGCCGTCACCGCGACGGGGTGGACTACATCATCATGATGCTGGTGCGGCGGGTCGGCATTACCGGCGGCATCACGCGCGTCTCTTCGCCAGACAACACCACGCTATTTGAAGGCATGCTTGCCAGATGCCTGGACATGATCGTCGCTGACGACCGGCAGGTTCTGCACGAGGTGTCGCCAATAGATTGCGCGCAGTCGGGTGAGGAAGGCTATCGAGATGCCCTGATCATCGCGTTCACCCGTATGGAGTCGCCAGCATGACGCTGTCAAAAATGAGAGTTTCCGAACTGATGCTGCTCAGCGTGGCGATTGTCTGGGGGACCAGTTACGGTGTCGCCAAAGGCGCGCTGGCGTTCTATCCGGTGATCGGGTTCCTTAGTGTGCGCTTCATCATGACCTTCGTTCTGTTGTTGCCCACGCTGCGCGGACACCTGAGAAGCGCGCTGCCTTCCGGGCTTATCCTTGGCACGTTGCTGCTAGGTATTTTCCTCTGCGAAACCTTCGGCATGGCGCAGACCTCGGCGAGCAATGCGGCCTTTCTGATCAGCCTGTGCGTGGTGTTCACCCCGTTTGTGGAATGGCTGATCTTTCGCCAACGCCCAAGCGTCGAGATGTTCGTCATCACCGGGGTTTCGCTGCTGGGTGCGGTGCTTCTGACCGGGGCCGAAGGGATGCAGATGAACCCGGGTGACTGGCTGATGATCATGGCGGCAGTCTTGCGTGCCTTCATGGTCTGCCTCACCAAGATTCTGCTGCAGAACTCGAAGATACCAGCGCTGGCGATTACTGCAGTGCAAGTGGGCGTGGTCGGGTTCGGCAGCCTGCTCCTGCTGTTGATCACCGCAGGGGCTATCCCGCCGCTGCCCGATGCGCCGTCGTTCTGGATAGCAACCGTGTACCTGGTGGTGTTCTGCACACTGTTCGCATTCTTTGCCCAGAACTACGCACTGAAACACACCAGTCCCACGCGGGCGTCCTTGCTGATGGGCATGGAACCGCTGTTCGGTGCCTGTTTCGCGGTCCTCTGGCTCAATGAACAACTGACCCTGGTGTCGTGGACCGGCGGCATGCTGATCGTCATCGCTTCGCTACTGGGCATGCGCCCCCGCAAGGAAGAGAAACTGGCCGCGCCGGCGTAAATACCCAGGCACAGACATAAACCCCGGCTCCGGGAATCTGCCGCAGGCCATGCTGCCTGCGCAGTTTCCTGGAGCTGTCGTTTCCTTCACCCCGCCGTCCATGCCCGCCAGCAATGCGCGTTCAATCAGTGGTTTTCACACAAACAAAAATCGCATTGCCGCCCACCCCATCCCAGGCGGCGATCTTTTCGTAGTCGTGTTCAAACATATGCACCTCAAACCATGGCTGCAGCAATGCCTGCAACTCGGCGAAACTGGTGGCCACCATCGGGTGTTCATCGCGCCAGGTCTGGGTCACCCCATCACAGGTCTTGTCGATACGCAGGCGTAGCGACTGCCGCTGACCTTCGCCCGGATAGTGCCAGGCCGAGCCGAAGGAAAACTGGCTAGTGCCTTGAGTCGCCGTGTGGCCCACCGACGAGCCGTTGTCGATACGTTGTCTGTCCACCGAGTTGAAACAGAACACACCCCCGTCGCCCAGCGCGGCATGCACCCGGGCAAAACAGGCTTTGAGCCGTTCGACGTCGGCGTTGTAGTGGATGGAGTAGAGAAAACAGGTGACCAGATCCAGCGGTTCGCTGACCGTGAAAGCGCCCATGTCCTGACACATGAAGCGGGCCTCGGGGCAACGCTGCGCCGCGATATCGAGCATCGGCTGATTGATATCCAGACCCGCGCTGCGGTAGCCGGAATCGAGAAAATGCCGAATATGCGGCCCGGTGCCACAACCCAGGTCCAGATGATTGACCCCGCGATTGCCGAACAACTGATGAAGCCGGCCAATACCCCGGCTTTGCGCCTGATAGTCGATGTCGGCGCACATCAGGTCGTAGTAGCCAGACAGATCGGTATACAGCGCATTGGAGGTCATAGAGAACCGGCAGGTTGGGCAGGGAGAATGGGGCGCGGCATCATACCCTATGCGCTTAAGAGCCTTTGCTCCTGCTCAGGTACAACCCGACCCGGTTCACGCTCCAACTGGTGATGCCGGCCATCTGGTTGACAGCATCGAAGTGATCCATCGGGTGGGCCGAGCGAATCACCTTGCCCAGATGCGACCTTCTACAAATCGACCCCGTCGACGCGGCGGGCAAAGCGATCAATCACTTCAAGAGCGGGATGATTTTCGGCTGAGTGGTGGGCGATCCGGTGACGGTGCTCTGCCGCGACGACGCCCCTTCTAGCACCGCAATCATCGAAGACCATGGCGCGCTGTGGGGCGCGAGTCAGTTGGCGGACTTTTCCGCTATTTTGTTTAGCGCAGGCGGTGGCTACCACTTGGCTGCATGAGTTCGCAGGCGCCGAACGGAACAGCATTTTTAAGGATATTCAGACGCAAATTCCATTTCCGGTCAGTGTCGTTGACTGGTGCTACAAGACCGTCAGCAGTGGTGGATTGACCGTGGTGTTTGCGACCGCTACTGCGGTACTGTGCCCTGACCGACCCGAATGGGGTCGACCAGCAGTTCCGCTACGGCTCGGTCGGACTCGATGCTCGCTAGTGTGCAAGGGGCGTTTCGGTCTGCAAATTGGAAGGCTCGACCTCTAAATTTCTGACGCCACGAAAACCTAGACCTACTCGATAGGTCTGGAGCGTCAAATAAGAAGACATCTTAAAAATAAAGTGAGCCCGCGCGGCGATGACCTCGCGGGCATAAGAGAAATTAATTCCGAAGTGGTCCGTCAGTATAGAACGGCCAATTTTTTGATCACGTCATCAGCCTTGAATAACGCAAAAACTAACGATTTTCTTTAAACAGCGTAGATACTGTACGTGCAACGTGGTCGGCACCGTCGCTTATTTCACGCATTATCGTAGTAACCGATACAATCTGATCGTTGCTTTCATCGGCGCTACTGGCGATGCTATTCATGTTAACGTTGAGTTGCTGAGTCAGCTTCCCATTTTCAGTAACCACACTCTGAATCTCCACGGTGGCGCGGCTAGTACGAGCTGCCAGCAAACGAACCTCATCGGCAACAACAGCGAAACCTCGACCCATCTCGCCAGCACGAGCCGCTTCAATGGCGGCATTTAGCGCTAACAGATTAGTCTGCTCTGCCACACTTTGAATAGTCGTGACTATTTTCTCTATATCTTGGGCCTGGGTATTTAGCTGATTAATTAAAGCAACTGCATCATTAATGAGACCTACTGTATTTTGGGATTGCGCAATAGAGCTTCCAAGAGAATCAATTCCACGCAATGAAATTTGTGAGGTCTCTTCAGCGGTCGTAAAGGACAGCTCTGCGGCCTTACGAATTTCTTCTGTCTTGTGTCTCTGGGCGCTTACGTCAGTTGCAAATTTAATTATTTTTATTACCTCGCCATCTCCATCAATAACCGGATTGTAGGTGGCCTCAAGGTAAATGATATTCCCTGATGAGGTTTTACGCTCAAACTGACCTGCGAAAAACGTCCCACTTTTTAGACTCTGCCAAAAGCTGGGGTTTTTTTGGTAAAAGTCGTCGAAACAAAACATTCTATGATGTCGACCTTTTACATCCTTCAATCGGTAACCCATAGCACTGAGAAAATTATCATTTGCCGTTAGCACCACACCATCAGGGGTGAATTCGATAACGGCCATTGATCGATTTATAGCGGCATATGCTGAATCAAGAAGCAAAAGGTTCTCCTGATTGCATGTAACATCAGAAGCAATTTTGCAGACCTCGATCGTTTTATTCTCTTCATCTTTCACAGGAAAATAAGTAGCTTCCAGCCAAATGAAAGAGCCATCTTTTTTTAGCCGCTTGAACGTCCCTTTTTGTGACTCGCCACTCGCTAGGCTTTGCCAGAATTTTTTATACTCACCAGCGCTATAGTAAGAGCTTTCACAAAAAATTCTATGGTGTTTACCTATTAATTCTTCACGGGCATAACCCATGGTTTCCAGAAAAATATCGCTCGCGTCAATAATGTGCCCATCGGTTTTGAAACGAATAACTGCCAGGCTTTGCTCCAAGGATGAAGCACGACATTGAAGCTCAGTTATTTTTTTCTGGTAGCCTAGAATTTCGTTTTTTTTATTAAATGAGAACATGGCTTATACTCCGCATTTTCTACCTTATGGGCAACGAACCTGATGAGCGATCAGCCAACTTTTTCCATAAAATTCTATCCAAAAAAAACTAACAAGCCTTGGCATTTCTTACATCATATTCGCACAATTGGCCACTCTTTATTTTCGATACACTCTGAGCAATGGAAAGATTGGAACAGACATTTGTCAGTTTTTAGGCAATCTCCACTCTGTATCTTTTATTTACGCACGTTGCCAACTCAAGCATCCGTCTTCAATAGACGACTCAAACCGCGCGTTTCCAACATATTGATCATGACCTCGCTGGCGTTGCTCAGCAAAAGATGGCGCCCCAAGCGATTTGATTCAATCTTGGCAGTAATTAGCACTTGCACACCAGCAGCATCTATTTCCACGACATCACATAAATCAATTTCTATTTCCCTGGCCATGGGGATCAAATCCAGCAACAGTTGCTGTTGGGCAACTGCCGTGATCATGGTCAGGTCTCCTTCTTTGATGACTATGCGCTGAAACAGGCGATCGACGTCGCACATAATAAAGCCCTCTTTATAGAAAGATCATTCCATAAACCATCGCCAATAGATGGTGGGGCTGGAATGGCTTTAATACCCAGTGCTTGACCCCTGAATTAAGCGCGTGCCGACGAACCCCATCGTCAATGGCCGCTGTAAGTATGATAACCGGCGTGAATCTGCAGCCTGGCAAGGATCGGACGTTCTCCACAAAGGACACCCCATCCATCGCCGCCATATCCATATCAACCAGAATCAGATGTGCTTTGTTCTTACTTAGCCAAGCCAGAGCGTCGCTAGCCTCGCAGCAGTTTATCGCGTCGTAACCGCCCCCCTTAAGGGTGATCGTCAGCATTCGGCTGAGGGAAGACGAGTCACTAACAATCAAGAGCGACTGAGCCATGGGATGCACTCCAACAGAACCGGTTAAACAAAAACTCAACGCGGCGCTTCAGGCTAATGATCAGCCCGAATAAATACAGTGAAATGACCACCATCGACAGCTTCAAAAGCTGTCAACTTTTCGATCAGCAAAGCTGTCAATACCTTACCTTCGTTTAATAGCAACATTCCGTTGCTTGCGTTTAGATTGCGGTCGAGCACCATCCCGGGCAATAAGCGCCGCACATCCATTATCTTGACTGAGGGGTCGATAAAGTTTTCCGGCAGATAACGGGTACAAACTTCGATAAACGGCTCAATCAGTCCGGGATCGTAGAGACGAGATTTATTGTGCCGCAGATGCATCAGCACCTCATCAGGGGTGAGGTAGCGATCCAGCACCAGTGCGCATTGCAGCTCCACATAATCAACCGCGAGCTTCAGGACTCGCGCCCCTAAAGGAATGGCCTGCCCCATGAGGCGATCAGGAAAGCCGCTGCCATCCCAGTGTTCTTGGTGATGACGAATCAGGTTGTTAGTCTCTTGCAATGGCTCAAGCGCCATCAACAGAGCTTCACTTTTGCCAGGATAACTTTTGTAGACATCGGCTTGCGTGCGTAATAATAGGTCGGCAGAGTCCAGCAACATTTGGTCACTCCAGCCCAGCTTGCCAATGTTGTACAAGGCTGCCGCCATGGATAGGTTACGGGTATCTGCCTCGCTGAAACCTTGGTGGGAACAGTAGGTGCGAACAACTTCTATAACTCGTTGATTGGTCTGGCGAGCACGCGGCAGGCGCTGGTTGACCAAGAGCGAAAACACCTCTGTACTGGTTACGTAGCTGTGCCGTAATTCATCGTAAGCCAGATCAAGCATGTCTGCTATCTGTTGTAACTCCGCCGTACGCGCCTTGACTCTATGTTCAAGGCTGTCATTGAGATCGCGCAAAGTTTCGTTCTGCTCACAGCTAAGTTTCAGCAGGCTGTCCCGATCACGGCGCACATTCTGCATTTCCAGAGCCTGCTCCAGCGTGAGCCGCAGTTCTTCATCATTCCAGGGCTTGCTAATGTAGCGAAAAATGTGTCCCTCATTGATTGCCTTGGCAATCATGCTCATGTCGGCATAACCGGTCAGTAGGATATTCATGCACTCAGGATCACGCTGATATACCTCGCTGAGCAGGGTTGGCCCATCCATGCCTGGCATGCGCGCATCGCTGACAATTAGATCAATATGGTGAAGCTCAAAAAGGCCCAGTGCCTGCTCGCCACTGGTCGCCAATAGCAAGTCATACGGTTTGTTCCTTAGTACACGGCGCAGGCTGTTGAGAATATTCTCTTCATCATCCACCAACAGAACGGTATAGCGTTTGTCGCTTTCGGATACCGTATTCATGATCAGTTTCCTTCTACGGAAGAGATGAAGAGAGTGGCTGCCTGAGGTTGGCGCAGTGGCAGCCATATCCGGAAGCAACTGCCGCGGCCCGGCTCACTCTCAACAGTGAGCTTTCCATGGTGCTTGACGACGATGTTGTAAGATAGCGACAGGCCAAGGCCTGATCCCATACCGACTGGCTTGGTGGTGAAAAACGGTTCGAATATCCGGTTCTGGATATCAGCAGGGATACCATGGCCGTTATCTGCAACTTCGATGAATACCCCGTTGCCTTCGCGGCCGCTGCTGATGATGATTTCACCGTGGGCACCAACGGCATGGCTGGCATTGATGATCAGGTTCATAAAGACCTGATTGATCTGCGAACCCATGCATTCGATCGGCTCAATGTCGCCGTAGTACTTGATCACCTGCGCCTTGAACTTGATCTCGTTCCAGATAACGTTAAGAGTACTGTCCAGCCCCTTGTGCAAATCAGCAAGTTGCCATTCACAGCTATCGACGTGTGAGAACTCGCGCAAGTCCTTGACAATCCGGTTGACCCGATCAAGCCCGTCGATAGATTCAACCAACAGATCGTCGATGTCCTGACGCAGAAACTTGTAGTCCGTCTTGTCGCGAAGCATCGCAAGCTCAGGGTGATTCTGGTCGTTGCTCACATCGCAGGCCAGCTCGTAGGCATCAATCAGAGCGAACAGATCCGCGAGATAACCACTTAGACTGTTGACGTTGGAAGAAACAAAACCAATCGGATTATTGATCTCATGAGCCACACCTGCTGCGAGTTGGCCTATCGCAGCCATTTTCTCGGATTGTAATAACTGCGCCTGGGCCTCCTCAAGGCGCGCAATCAGGCATGCTTGAGCGCTCTTTTCTGTTTCAAGCAACTCGTTGAGTTGCGCCAGCTCCAACTGCCGGGCAGCAGCGTCGGTTGCATCGCTGATCGCCAGACCAACCCCCAGAGAGCCGCCATCGGCGTCCTGTACCGGAAAGAAGGTACAATTCTGATACATGTGCCTGACTGACCCGCTGATAGGTCGAGTACTACCAAAATTGAAGAGGTGCGGCCGCTGCTGCCAAGAGGTGAAAGCAAAATTCTGCAGAGTGAAGACACTGTTGATCTTTTGCCTGGTCCAGCGCTCGGGCAACTCCGGGAATGCTTCAAACAGGGTATGCCCAAGCAAGGCCTCAGCAGGACGGCCGCTATTAATCGACATGAAGTGATTGGAGAACAGGATCTTGTACTCCTTATCAACCAGCAACACGCCCATGTTGATGGCCTTGAGCATGGACTCAAGGGTTTCTCGGGAAATAGCCTTGTTATCTGTCATGAAGATGCTCCTTTCAAAGCCCGTCAAGCAGACGATCAATCGCGCGAACGACGATTCCGGCAGTACGTTCAGTTATGCAAATCAGCAGGTCGCAGGAAAACTGATGCGCCTCAACCTCGAAGCGGATTTCCAGCACCATCGCTAGGTGCTCATTCAGGTTCAACTCTTCAAGACAGTTCTGCGGTTCATCGCGACGTACTAAAATCGAAGGCGCGTCGTAGCTCACCTGGATTGCCACCTGCCGGGCCAACCCGCTAATGCAAGCACCGGAGAGAATATTGGTGACATCGAGCATCAACTCTTCCTGTTGCTCCGGGCCACTGCCTTCATACCCCAGTAGTTCAGCCAGCTCATCGGCTCCCATGGCACCAAAGCAAACGAACACTTCCCCACGCAACTCGCCCAGAAAGGATTGCCGCGTCACGATCATGAAAATGCTGCGCAGATGTTCCGGAATCGACAGGTTGTCCTGTTCCCGCACCAATGGATGAATGAAAGGAACCGAGAGCGTAACGATGGTATCGGTCAACAGCGCCAAGCGCTCTGCAGCCTGTCCCATGGCAATATTCATCAGTTCCTGCAATGCGTCGCGTTGATCTTCGGTGAGCGCGGCCAGGGTTTCCATCACAGCACCCCTATGTAGTGCAAAGCATTGAGTACAGCTTCAGCCGTCACCGGCTTCGCCACAAATGCAGCAGCCCCCAGATCAAATACCCGCTGTCTGGCTTGAGGCTGGATATCTGCGCTGATCACCACAACAACTACATTGGCGTCTTCACGCTTAAGGGCTTCGAGAGTCTGGAAGCCATCCATGATGGGCATGGTCAGATCAAGAAACAGCAGTTCCACCCACCCTGCATGGTAGGCCTCCATCACCTCAGCGCCATTGCAGGCCTGACGGATATCCTCGGTCAATACTGGGGGGAGTGAGCGCAAGACCAGCTTGCGGGACATTGATGAGTCGTCGGCTATTAGTACTTTCATGGCGAACTCCACCTTTCTGAAGTGTCCCTCAGCCTCAGTTGGGCTGGAGAAACAACAATTCATGGGGACTTGCCATCAATCTCGCTCTTCGAGTGGCTATAAGCCATCAGACAATGATGATCTTGCGTTAGGGATTTGCGAAGTGTGTAGGGATTTTCCTACATGGCCTGCCACATTATTTTCAGATCCAGTTCTGGGTTATGGCATAACGCACCAGGTCGGCATTGGAGAGAAAGTTCATTTTTTCCATTAGCCGGGTTTTATGAGTACTCACCGTCTTGTTGCTAATCATGAGCTGTTGTGCGATTTCATTGACACTCAATCCTTGGGCCAGCAGCCGTAGAATCTGGAACTCGCGGTCCGATAGACTCTCACCGGGTGCTGTAGGACCGGCCGTCGTGCTTTGCAGAGCTATCTTCTCGGCCAGCACTGGATCGAGATAGCGCCCTCCCGTAGCGACCTTGCGAATGGCCGCCAGCAAGGTCTCGGGGTCACGATCCTTGGTCAGATAGCCAGAGGCTCCGGCGCGAAGGGCACGCTGGGCTATATGGGTCTCGTTGTGCATGGTAAGAATCAGGATCGATAGTTGTGGATAATGTGCACGGATACGCGCGATTAAGCTTTCGCCACTTTCCCCAGGCATATTCATGTCCAGCAAAAGTACGTTCACCTGATGCGTACGCAAGCCATCAAGAACCTGAGCAGCATTCTCGGCCTCTGCCACTACCTCAAGGTCTTTAACCAGAGCAAACAATTGTTTAAGTCCCTCTCGCATGATCCGATGATCATCGGCTATCAATAAGTGAATCATGTTCAGGCACTCCTGTGATCTGGAATCCAAAGCCGTACGGTAGTACCACTGCCCGGCGTACTGGAAATTTCAGCGCTACCCCCCAACATGAGGGCGCGCTCACGCATGCCGAATAACCCGAGGGTCTTGCCTCCCAGATTACCTAGTTCGAATCCTTGACCATCATCAACGATTTGTAGCAACCAGCGTCCGGCTTCATGCGTCAGCATAATGTCCACACGCGAAGCATTGGCGTGCCGGGCAACGTTGGTCAGGGACTCTTGGGTCACTCGGAAGACCGCCGTAGCGTCGGCATCATTCAGGATCGGTAACTCTGCTGGCAAGTCGAGTGTGCAAGGCATAGCCCATTGGCGTGTGAACTCATCGGTCAGCCACTCCAGCGAGGCCGCCAGCCCCATGTTTAAGGCTGAAGGGCGCAGAGAATTTGAAACATTGCGTACGACCTGTACCGTCCTGTCTGCCAACTGCAGAAGGTTGCCAACCTGTTCTCCCAGAGCCGGCAGTTGCACACCATACTGAAATCTGAGCAGCGATATGCCCATCCGGATCGCGGTCAGGTACTGGCCTAGCTCGTCATGAATCTCTCTGGCGATAAATTTGCGTTCTTCCTCACGTGCATTCTCTCGGCTACTCAACAACTCATGCAATTGGGCATTGGACGATGCCAGGTTGCGCTGAGCATTGCGCAATATAGAAATGTCACGAATGACTGCCAGCAAACTGGTCAATCGTCCCTGCATATCCCATTCAGGTACCAGACTGATCTGAAATACTCGCTGTTCCCGCCGGGAGCGCTGTCGCACGTACTCGTGCTCCACAATGCGTCCATGCTCTGCAGCCTCAATGATGGCCTCAATCAGCATGCGCGATTGCACACCTGGCCAAAGGACGTCATCCAGCAAGTGTTGTAACAGGTCTTCCTTGGGCTGGTTCAGCCACTGCTCCAGAGTCGGATTGACGTACAGCAGTCGGCGGTCCGGGCTGAGACGAGCAATACCATCAGGAGAGTTTTCTACCAACGTACCGATTTCCTGCTGACGCTCACGCTCCTTGCGTTGAACCTCGCGAAGATCGGTGAAATCTCGGGCAATACAAACAATTCGCCGAAGCGCAGCTGCATCGTCCTTCAACGGCACTAGATTGAAATGCAAGTAGAGTGGCTGCGCACCACAGGGTAATTGGGTATCGAGCTCAATCGGCCCGGCGACGTCGATGCAGTGTAAACAGATTGCTTCCACGATATTGGCGACTTCGCGTGTCAGAAATTGCCTGATGGCTTTACCGATCAGTTCGTCCTGAGCACGAGCAAGGCGGCGATACAGAGCGGGGTTGGCCTCCAGACAGGTCAACGCCAACGTCGGCCCGACCTCCAACAGGCACATCATATCCAGCGAGTGCTCAAAGATTTCCCTATAACGGGGCTCGCTGTGTTCACGCTTTTCCTGCGTCGGGGTCAATTCCATATGTCCGGTATCCATAGACGAGCTGAGGCGATGATAGTCAAAGCCAATTGCGAATGAGCAAGGACAGCTAGCTTTTCACCCCCGGAATTTGTGCGTGATAAATCGCGCAGCAAAATGTAATCCGCTTTTCTTCAATGAGCTGGACATTTTGAGAAGCCGGCTCAAGAATGATGGCATAAAAACATTACTCGCTCACAGTGCCGCCAAGGCAGGGAGCACGCGATGAGCCAGGTCAAGCCCAGCATTGATTTTCGCCACTGGATTTGGCGGGCTTTTTTGCGAACGAGCCTGGTGCCCTTGGTGGTGGTCGAGTTCGCCCTGCTGACTGCTTATTTTCTGGCCAATCAATCAATCCTCGACTCGCAAAGCGACTATCTACACCAAAATGCCATTCGGGAACTGCAAGCCTCGGTAAAACAGAACGCCCACATTATTGATAGTGAGCTAGATCAGATCAGTTCTTTAGCTCGGCTGCTGGCCAGCACTGTCGAAACAGAGCTTGCCGAGACGCTACCCTACGAGCCCGCCAGACTGGCCATCAGCCCAGACGGCGTCCGATATAGCGATGTTAATGATGGAGGCGCGGCGTCTTTCTATTCCAATCTCACGCCTTTGGATCGGCAAAACCTGGACATGGTCTCCCGCCTCAAGCGTGTCGACTACATGATGAAGGCACTCCAGCAAGGCAACCCGCTGATCACCAGCGTGTACTTCAACAGTGCCGACAGCTACAACCACATTTACCCTTGGATCGATACCCTGACCCAGTACCCCCATGACATGAACATACCGCTGTTCAACTTCTACTACCTGGCAGACAGCAAACATAATCCCCTTGGTAAACCGGTGTGGACCGAAGTCTATCTGGATCCGGCAGGCAAGGGCTGGATGATGTCCGTGGTCGCACCGGTCTATGGCGGTGACACCCTTAAAGGCGTTGTGGGTATCGACGTCACAGTGAATGCCCTTCTTCAAAAGATTGCCAAGCTCCATGTGCCATGGGCTGGCTACCTGACACTGGTGAGCAAGAAACACAGCATCATTGCTCTGCCAGTTGAGGCCGAAAGCGACTTTGGCATACCGCCGCAGGAAATCCGAACCGGTTACACAAACATCAGGCACGAAAACTTCAAGTCCTCAGAATTTTCCCTGACATCCCATCCTGACCTTCGCGCTCTTGATTTGGCACTAAACCTCCATCCAGACGGGCTGATTTCCGCAGAACTGGACAAACGCACCCACCTGATGGCCTGGAGCACGATCCTCTCGGCAGAGTGGAGCCTGCTGGCAGTGGTTGAGGAACATATCGTCATGCAGGAAATCCAGCATCAGGCAAGACACTTCCAACATGTTGGATATTTGATGGTAGCTGGCCTGCTGGTTTTCTATGCCGTTTTTTTCGCCTGCCTGTGGCTGCGCTCGCGTAATCTGAGCCAGCAACTCAGCGTCCCTATGATCGGCTTGGCCAATATGATGCGCGAAATTGGTCAAGGCAATTGGGCGCCGCAAGCAACTCGTTCAAGCATTAATGAATTTAACGCTATGTCCAGTCAGACCCTGGAGATGGGCAGACAACTGGCCGTAGGCGATACTCGTCAAAAAGCAGCCCAGCAACGGCTGCAAATGGTGCTGGAAAGCGTCACAGAAGGCATGTGGGAGTACGCTCCCCAAACGGACACCTTTATGTTCAAAGGACCGCTCTGCACGCGCTTTGGGTTACCAGCACAAAACGTCTCGCCCCAGTACTTGCTGGGACTCATGCCAGAGGAAGATCGGCAGGGCTTCTGGCGCTTGCTGGAAGTCGCACAATCCAAGGAGGCCTGTGTAGCCGAAGTTGAATTCCGCTTGCCTGACCGGCAAGGAGAACTGATCTGGCTGCTTTGTCGCGCCAGCACCTTGAGCAGTCCGACCACTCGCCTCCCCTGCGTGGTCGGCACATGCGTCGACATCGATACTCTAAAACGGGTCGAGCAAGATCTACGCGAAAAAACCATCGAAGCCCAAGCAGCAAGCCAGACGAAATCGCGCTTTATCTCAAGTATGAGTCACGAACTCAAGACGCCACTGAACGCGATTCTAGGGTTCGCCCAACTCAGCCAACTGCACCCCAACATAAACCCCGCCCAAGCGCACGCGTACACCCAAGAGATCATGAACGCCAGTAAACATCTTCACCAGTTGGTCGATGCTCTGCTGGAATGGTCAAGCCTGCAAGCTGAAGCACCACGTCTCACGCTCAAACCTGTTGATGTCGATACATTGTTTCAAGAATGCCTCGCGATGATCACCCCGCAGATCTTGGCTCAAGGGCTATCACTGAAAATCGAGTCCCTGTCACAGCCTTGTTTCGTTATGGCCGATGGCAGACGTACCAAGCAAGTGCTTATCAACTTGTTAACGAACGCCGCCAAATACAATCGAACGAATGGGTCTATCGTTATGGGGGCTGAGGTTGATGAAGGGCTGCAGGTTGTCCGTCTTTTTGTCGAAGACAGTGGACAAGGCATCGATCCTGATCTGCTGGAACAACTGTTCCAGCCATTTCAACGCTTGGGTAAGGAGAACTCAAAAATCCAGGGGACCGGGATCGGCCTTGCCCTGTGCCGGGAGCTGGCGGAACTCATGGGCGGCAGAATGGGAGTCATCAGCAGGGTCTCAGCAGGAAGTCGGTTCTGGATAGAGCTGCCGATGGCTTTCAACCAGACAAAGTAAGAATTTAAGCAAAGATCACCGGTAAAAATTGAAAAGACTTTTTCGCACAGACTTATCGGAGGGAGTGAAAGATGTTCTCATCCATCAGAGACGATGCCGTTATCGTCATTATCGACGATGTAGCTACCAACATCCTCCTGCTGGAATCCTGTCTGCGCGCCTTCAACCTCCAGCACATCCAAACCTTCTCAAACTCTGCTGCGGGTCTTCAGTGGTGTCAGGACAACGATTGGGACCTGCTGCTGCTGGATATTGATATGCCTGCGCCAAATGGCTTCGACATACTCGACGCCTTACAGGGCAGAAACCGTACCGCCTCGTCGATCATTATCGTCACCGCCCTAGATGACCCGCATAGTCGGCGTATCGGCCTTGAAAAAGGTGCCAATGATTACATCTGCAAGCCAATCGACATGCCTGAGGTCCTGTTGAGAGTTCGTGGCTGCCTGATGCAGGCACAAAGTAGTCGCCTCTTACAGATTGCCAAGCACGAACTAGAACTCAAGATGGAGCAACGTACGGTACAACTCCAAGAGAGCTACCGCGCGATGTTACGCAGCCTGAGCCGCGCGGCAAGCTATAGAGACAACGACACCGGTGACCACATCGACCGCATCGGACAGTCGGCAGCACTGCTGGCCAAAAAAATCGGCATGCCAGCTAACTGGTGCAATCTGATTAGGCAAGCAGCGCCCATGCACGATGTGGGCAAGATCGGTGTGCCAGATAGCATTCTGCAAAAATCTGGTCCGCTGACTTGCGAAGAGCGTACACATATGCAGACCCATCCCCGCATAGGTTACGAAATCCTGCACGACCCTCACGGCTCGGGATTAACCGATATGGCCGCAGAAATTTCCTTGGGGCATCACGAAAAATGGGACGGTACTGGCTATCCTTCGGGACTGAAGGGCGAAGACATTCCCCTGAGCGCAAGAATTGTCGCCCTCTGCGATGTCTATGACGCCTTGCGTATGGTCCGCCCTTACAAATCAGCATGGGACATCGAAACGGCCACGACTTACATCAAAGAGCATGCCGGTAGCCATTTTGATCCTGTTTTGAGTGACGCTTTTTGCGAAATAATCAGCGAAGTCGAAAAGCTCAGGTTTGTTCAGAGCAAAGATATAGATGAGCGCTGAACAGCGTTGATTGTCCAGCATTAGTTTGTGGTCGAAAGTGGAGGCTAAACTGAAAATCGTCAGTCGGATGAGTTGCCACACCAAATCTGGTCAGGCGCAGTAACATCGAAGTCTCGATTCAGACATGGCTGCCCTACTGCAACTTTTTATAAGCATGTGAGCCCAGTATGCAGTTGGCCGCACCGCTCAGGCTGCCGCTGCGCAGCACCGCCAGGAACACCCGCTGGCTTTCCCATTCAAGTCCGCTCATAGATTCCTGACCAATGATTGCTCCATTGTTGCTCTTCTGCCCAGACAGGTAACCGGGGATCATCCGTCCCGACTTATCCACACCCAGCATTGTAAGGATCACAGATATGCGATTCACCGGCCACTGCCGCTGCGGGCAGGTCAGCCTTGAGGTCCAAGCCCAGACCCTGCCGCCCCTGTATGCCTGCCACTGTCTCAACTGCCAGCGCTGGAACGGCAGCGCGTTTGCTTTGCATATGCTGTGCGCTACATCAGCGGTGTAAGTGGTGGGAGAACATACCACCTACGTACACGACCATAACGGACACAGCTGCACGCAGTACGTCTGTTGCCGATACCATAAGACCAGCGCTGCACCCGGTATGAGGGTGGTACGCGCAGGAATCCTGGAGGGCAGCGAGAAGTTCGTCCCCGTGGCGCATCTCTGGCCCCGGCGCAAGCAACCCTGGCTGGTGCTGCCCGAAGATGTCCCACAGTGGCAAGAGAGCCCGACGGCGGTAGAGTTTGGCCGCGCGTTGAGCGGGTGAGGCAATCAGGCGCTAAGAGCAACAGAAACAGGCGAGCGCGTATCGACGCCAGTGCTGGTCACCGTCCTGTAGATAGATTGTATCTATGAGCTAAAGAACCACCAATCCAGGCCGATGGTAGCTGCATATAACCCTCAAACCTGACCAACGGATGAGAAGATGATCATAGGCACATCGACGTCTGCCAGCATGACTCTGCTTTCTAATGCAGCGGTGGATAAAGCTCAGGCGAACGATACCCAGAACACCATTTCTGCCAGCTCGCCTGCCGTCGAACGACCTGAAGGTGTGAAGGTCTCGCTTTCAGGCGAAGGGCTCCAGAAATCGTCCGATGAAAAAAATGCCAACCCCAATGCAGACATTGAATCGAGCGGGCTTCCGGACCAGACACAAAAGCTGCTGAAGATGATTCGCGAGTTGCAAAAGAAGATCGAAGAAAAGCAGGCGCAGATGCAGGAAGTTATCGCTGATCAAAGCCTTAGCCCAGAGATCAAACAGTCTCAGGTCGGCTCCCTGCAGTCCGAACTCGCCACCCTCACCGCCAATCTGATGACTGCTAACAACACGTTGGACAAGCAGTCCAGAAATGGAACCCTGTCAGCCGGGGAGGCACAGCAGGCCGCCAGGCTGGCTATGAAGAAATCCTGATCGATAACTAAATGATCGAGATGAATGAAAGGCTCCCCCTTAAGGGGAGCCTTTATTCGCTCTGGCCAGTGTGTATAGATAAAAAGGTACGACACAGGAAAGCCCAGAAACTCAGGCCGAAAATCGCGTTGAAATTCACCGAAAAAAAATTAGGTACAACACAGACCTACCGATCAGCACTTTTTTTAGGGCTATGTTGGATAATAAGGTAGAACACAAGACTCAAGGAATGCAACCTATGCGGCTACCTCCGCATTGAAGATTCACGGAGAGGTGTATTTTCCGCTGGTCTGCCCCTTCAAGTGTTCGATATAGCTCTGCAAAGCATCAATCACCGCCTGCTGTGCTGCCGGCGCACTTCGGCCAAATGCGATCCCCATGGATGTATCAACGTCTGGCCGACATCGGACCTTCTGCGACACTGTCGGGAAATCGCCATCACGGGCGAGGAGCAATAAAGCATCCTCCAAGCAAAGCATCCGAGCCCATAAACCGTCGATAGCCGGCACGCCATCAACCTTTGACAATGCAATAAATGCTCTTTTGTCACCGCTGACCAGCGACGAGTCATCGCTCTCACAGAGCGCTGCAAAAAGGATTGCTTCGCCACTGTCTATGTCGACTCGATTAAGCTCAATCAGGAGGTTGGCGTTCGAGACAGAGACGTCGACTTCGATCGCCGATAAAACAAGCCGTCTTGCTAGGTCGACCGCTGTTGCTGTACCGAGTTTCTCTAGCGCTTTGACATCGTTAGCAAGCCTCAACTGAAATTTCAGTTGAGGGAGCACAGCCATGTTTTCCATCGTGCAGCCGAGCAGGCCGATCAGTTCCTCGATCAGCCCGTACTGACAAAGCTTCCGCGCGGCATCGCTATCGAGCAGATACAAATACTATCACCCTTGAAATCCCTGCATCGCTAACAAATGCTCAGCACTCTCCTCACTGATAGCATCCAGGTCTACGTTGGCGAGAAATTTCTCTCTTACCAAGGAGATAGCATGGATACGTTGCTCAATAAAGTTCAGCGCTTGGTTCGCTCTCATCCAGTCATCATGCTGTTTTGCATAGGATAGGATGAGGTGCCCTCGATCAATACCAGTAGCTTTACCTAAAGCCATGGCCTGAGCAGCCAATGCAACTGCAGATGATGCTCGGGAAAACCGGTCCACAACATCGGAGTGACCATTCCTGATCATCGCGAGTGCAAAGTGGTCAGCCTCGCTTTCTTGGCCATCGCGCAGCGTTTGCACGCGCCCCTCCAAGCCAACAACTACTTGAGAGATTTCCTCATCGATCAAAGCTCCATTTTCGCCCACATGACCACACACAATGTGCGCAAGCTCATGAGCGAGGACAAAAAGCTGCTTTGCATTCTGGGCGTAATCATAGCCCAACAGAATGGCTGGAGATCCGTCGACCATCACAGCCATACCGGCCATACGTTTAGTCTTCTTGGGCAAATCCTTGAGGAACAAGACAGGTATACCGTGAGCCCAACAAAGATTTAGTAGCCCCTCAAAACCCATAGTCGCGTCATTATGAGCATCGCGAGCCATGAGATGAATGGCACCAGGATCCGTTGGCAACTCGACATACTGGTTTCGCTTCGCTCGGACCGCTATACGAGCCATCGCAATGCCGAGCGCCGCGGACACATTGAGTTCGTCAGCAGAGGTATCGGCTCGATGCTTGAAGTTGGCCTGCGGTGCATGGGCATTGATAGCTAGCTGACCGTCTTGACCAAAAAAGACGTCCAAACCAAGCCGCTGCTTCAAAATGATGGCGAACTGAAGAGCACCAGCGCTGGTTTTCAGCAGGCTATTGTCCCACCACTCGGGCAGCATACGGTCCACAAAAGACTTGGGAAAGCCGGCAGCCTGCAGGCTTTCGTAGGCAGACTTCACGGTTATTGGAGTTTTTGCGTCTTGCATATGCAACCTCCTCTAACGCGTCTCCGGGGGGGCTATCTTCCCATGGTAGCGCGGTAGTGCGCAAAAAGTAGATCAGCCAGCAGCTTGGCATGCTCTTCGCTTCCGTCCCAGACTTCGCTGAGTGCGGTCATGAGCACAGCGCAGTTACGCGGGTCGGGTGTATGGGCCTTGGGCAACGCAGTGTCCAAATCTGCATATTCGCATAGAGCCCTTAAGGTTCGACTCAATTTCTTAGGCTTGCAGAAAAGATTCCTATACACCTGAGACTGATTGATCTGTGTGACTCGTGCTATGGATGCACTGGTTCCCAAACCACGTTCGGCGAAATACGCTCGCAGCTCTGAGACGATTTGGTGGATTGGTTTATGCGAATTCATGGACTAAAATTAGCATAAATGCATTACCTTTGATCTATACACCTTACAGGTTGTCGGAACCACAAAGCAGCAATACGTCCGATAGGGCATCATTACGCATTTTCTAAGGATTAGGCATGCGCGAAACCGAAATCAAACTGGCTCTGACCGATCACCTTTCCCGAGCGGCATCGATGCCGCTGCATTTCCTCGAAGAGGTGGAAATCAATGGCGGTGAGATTCGAGCCGACCTCGTTCAGGTTTCGGACATGCACTGCTATGAGATCAAGAGCGAAGGCGACTCCCTGAAACGCCTCATTGGTCAAGGATCGCGTTATGGTCGTGCGTTCGATCAGGTGACCCTGGTCACTGCTGAGTGTCATTTGGCCAAGGCAATGCCAATGCTCCCACTGTGGTGGGGGGTCATTGTCATACCAAAAGAGTCTGGATGCGCTCTACGCCAAATCCGCAAAGCCAAGCAAAATAAAACTCACGAACCAGAAGTTCTGGTCACTCTGCTTAAGCGTGAGGAAGCACTCAAGATTCTTGAAGAAGAAGGCATCACGAGAGGCTTCAAAAGCAAAAGCCTCTACATGATTCAGGGTAAAGTCGCTGAGCTCGTACCGATTAAGCGGCTACGCGAGCGAGTAAAGCAGGCATTGGTCGAAAGGGCTGCCGGGGTTACAGATACTGCTCTTTGAGCACGTATGCTACGTGGTGACTCCAAGCTTCTGTGATGTGGTAATGGCCACATTTTTTCTTCTTGAGTGCCACATTCGGGTCTGCACGCTCCTCAAGCAGATCATCCCCGAACGAGTAGCCCTTCCCTTTGAAGTCTGGGTAGTTGTTCACCAATATCTGAGAAAGTGCCACTGAATCAGGCGCGGTTTTTCCTGCAGCACGAAGAATCAGCCAGTTGTCATCTCGTGTGTAGCGAATCGCAATGCTGTTGCTCCTACGCTCTAAGGCTGTCTCAGACCATTCTGGCGACAGAGTGCCGTAGTCTCCGTAGCCAATTTTTAGCGCAGGCACGCTGGCAGAAACCGCTTCCCAGAATTTCCAGTCATTACGGTCGAACTTTGCGGATCCTGTTTTTACTGCTGCGAGGCTTGCCGGGAATGCGCCTGAGATTAGGTGGACGCTGGAATACCCAATGCCTGACAACTGCTGCATGGTCACACCAAACGCTTGTACGTCGGCCGGCGCCCATGCTTTGGGGCTCACTCCCAAGTCGACAAACAGCTCGGCTCTACGCCCTGCTGCCTTGAGCGTAATCAGGCAACCACTCACTAATTGAAACTGCTGCGCGCTTAGGTGAAAGGAGCTCAACCGAATCCGAATGGCTACAGAAGGAAGTGAGGCCGTCGCCTGCAAAAACTGGCTCCCCAAACCTGCCAGATACGCAGGGCCGATTACCGGCGAAACAGACAGGCTGAACGTGCCAGCAAACTGGAGAAAAGCCAGCAACTCAGTTTGGCGTACTGCCGTCAGATCACCGCTAGGCCCCGAATAGTCCACATAAGTCTCATGCGGCCAAACGTTGCGCAGATTTTTTATTAGATTGGTATGCTGCTTGCTTGTACGAACCTCAATGCATGGTTTCACACGTAGCAGCAAAGCTGGATCGATCTTCTCGAGCGCACGTTGCTCGTAATTTTGCCATTTGATAACCGGGACGTACTTCGGATGACTCGAATAATTGCCCATATTGCCTCCTTGGCAGACAGATCAGAAAAGAATAGCCAATCGCCACTACAGCATATCCTACCCTAATGGATTGCACGGTAGGATGCTATTTCATCATGAACTGCTCCAACCTGTTAGGTCCTGGAGTTCCTAATCGTCTGCAGCCCACAAGTGCCCAACGAGGGCTTAGAAGGTCACATACGATCACTCATCCTGTCTTTGACGTAATCAAACGACCAATCTGCCAATCCTTCGTACCCAGCAACGAGGTAATTGGATCGCACGCCCTCAGAGGTATCACCCATGTATGCCATAAGTTCTAAGGCACGCGCTTTCTCGGAGAAAGGCAATCCATCCCACCATGAAATGCGAATAGCATGATTCTCGCAGCACATCAGACAAAAACGAAGCAAAATATCAGGTAGCTGAGCGCCCTCACCTCCCGACTTGGCAAGAGAGTACATGAGTTGTCGACATGCTCGGTCACTCGACTCATGCCATGCAAATACAAATGCCCATCCTTTTTCAGTTGGAGCGGTGAAAAAAGTTAGAAGATCCATAGGTTCTTTAAAAAGTGCTAAGTCTTGCAGCAATCCACCTTGAAAATCAAAATCCGGAAATAGTAGACCTGATGCTTGTACTGAACAACGTGAGGTCGACTCAAAACTCATGAACTTGAAGCCTGTGAAGGCTCCGCTCGCAAGGGCAACGTCGTAAATATGTTTGTGTCGCTTAAGGCGTTCGAAGCCTAAACTCTGGCCATAAGCACAGATTTGAAGAGCCATTAAGCCTTGAGCACTTAAGCCTGGATGCTCACTCATTTTCGCAGAAGTAATTGAAGCATTTTCTTTAACAAAATATTCTCGACAGATACTGCGATATGCGTACAAGCCAATCTGTTCAAGGTCGAACGATAACTTTCTATCATCAATAGGCGCAAATAGCTTATTATCATGATACTTGCACATTCCTGGAAAGGTTGACGCGCGATTCAAGCCTACTTTTTTGAGCTGAGGCTTACCTCCGTTCTCAGTCAGAGTAGAAAGATCTGCATTTAGTCGATAAACGTGCCCTGATTCCGCGATTGAGTGAAGCTGCCCTTTCTTTTGAATGGAGTGTGCGGAAATTATCTCATTGCACCTTACATCATCCTCAAAATGTAAACACCGACCTTTATTGTCTTGCCTTTTCATCGCAGCTTGGAAGGCACTGGTAAAATTCACGTTATATTACTCCTTATCATCTATTACTCAGCAGGTTCTCTGGCGACCAAGCACGACACAAAAAATCAGGCGATTCATTAATATTTTCCTCCGTACGGTAGATTGAGATATGCACGATACCTGCTTCAGATGTCCAATTGCGCAGCAAAGCAATAATCACATACTACCGTGCCGCTGGAACGCTTTGTCCTAAAGTGATTTCAGATATTTTCTCAACGTCCAACCGAAAACGAAACCTTTGAGATACGGCTGAAAATAACCTTTCCTTCCGGTAATTTTTCGTTGTTAGCAAGCCTCAACTGCCCACCATCAGCAGAAGAAGTACCATATCCCTATCACGTAGCAAGCAGTCCAACTTGTCTCTCAGTTTTTGCTAATAGCATACTCAAGGCTGTGCTTGCGCATCACGAATCGGCCTGAGTACGATGCTTCCATCTATCAGGTCAATGCTCAGTGAGTCACCAATCTGGAGATTTAGGCTTTCTAAGATCCCAGACGGAAGATCAATGATGACATCTCCGCTGCCATCGCCGGGGTCTTGGCATTTCACGGTTACCGCCGCAGATTCAATCATTAGATACAAATCCTTTCTAGGCTGATAGGTTGAGTGTCTTCCTACGCCCCAGTCCGCTCTCTCTACGCTTAGCGACCAGGATAGGACAATCATCGGGACTAGCGACAGTTTAGCTCTGCTGCCTACAGTCAGAACGAAAAAATACGACATCGGCGGCCGCCTTGATAAACAGAAGCTTGAATAGGGGGTCTCCTAGGACCTTCAGCAATGTGACCTTGTAGAATCTACGTGCCGCATCGCACTGGATTTTTATCAGCGTGCTCTCCTAAGCAATACGGGGATCAGCAGAGAAAGCCTCCGGATACCGAACGTCGTGACAGTCGCAGCAGCCAGCGCATGAGTAGGTGCTCGGTCCCGGAGCACAAAGCACAGGTCACGTAAGTGACAAGTGGAAAGACTTCAAAGTAACTCTTTTGGGGCTGATAAAAATTTTGGCCACGCTACATCTAGCTTAAACTAGCCTCGCGCAATTACTGGTTTTTTTCAAGCTTTAAGCCTTAACGAAATATCAAAGATTTCAGGTTATCTCTTGTCACTTTCAAACAGCAGAATTTTTCGATATATTACTATGGCACAGAGCGCTTCGACCAAGCACTTAAAAATCTGGAGGCTACTCTGCTGGCGTGAAAAAACAGCGTCATGGAACTATCAATCTATTCCTGCATGAAGGGCGAATATAAAAAATGAAATCTGTTTTATTACCTTTCCCAGATGAATCTATTAATTCATGGCTGACACGATATGAGGCAGTAAATGGAATCAAAATTAAAGACTCAAAAAAAACAAGTCCTTGGAGCAGCGAGCTCACTAATTTAGATAGTATAATCAATGACTGGAGTGAAATTAGCGGCAAAGATAAAGCTTCAATACGTAGAAAAATATTATATCAACACACCTTTCACAGAATTGAGGAGTTCCTATGCCTAGACGAGGCGAAAGATCCGAAAAAACGCCATAGGGGAAAAGATGTAAATATCTGCTGTCAGTGTATAATTGACGACATAAAAAAATTTGGAGTCGCCTATATCCACCGATCTCATAATTTCCCAGGGGTTGACGCCTGCCATATTCACCACCAGCCTCTCACTGTTAGCTGCGGGGGATGCGGGAAATATAACTTTCATCATAGCTACAGCAAATATTATGACTGCGTTAAACTCATTGACGACTCAGCGCTGATCAAATTAGCAAGCGATGTGGACGTAGGCTATGCCATCTTCGTCTACAAAGTATTGACCTCATCAAATGAACCTATTTCACAGTCGCTCTTAAGAGAAGCTATTCTGAGCCGAAAAGCTTATTTAGGACTTGGTCTGATAGGCCCACGCCAATTGTGGTGTTCCGACTCATTTAGCAACGCATATTGCCATTTTCAGAATAGCAGCAGCCTAGACAAATGGTTAAGATACAATAGAAACTTAGTCGCACCACAGAAAATCGCCAAAATAACCTATGCAATGTTTGAATCTAGCGAGACCTACTTTAATTATTTGGAATTTACCCGAAAAAATACTGAGGCAGAAACTTTGCCAAAGGCCGAAGATTACTCCCAAGAGATGCAAGAAGCGGACAAACTACATCTAGAGTTTCTTTTAGAGGAAGCATCCGAACTAACAATAACACTATTTACCCGGCTAAACTTTAAATTAATCCACAGAATCCGAAGACGGGATTTCAAATGGGTATACTCAAAGCTTAATAACAATGCCAAGTTCTTTAAAAGTTCTGATCAGCTAAGGGTGGACGATAATGACTCGCGCGAGGCATAACTGGATATCTCAGTCATTTACTACCCACCCTCTACGGTTACCGGTTATATTTGCAAAGATGAGTCTAGACGCCCCCAGATCTGCTTCATGCTCTGGGTAATGGCTTGCTGATCAGCCGCTACGTCGGCCATGGCCGTATTACCCACCAGCGCGACAAACAGCAGTAAGGTGCTCATCCATAAGTCGTTCTCCATTTTGATGTTGCTATAGCGGTGCTTCTAAGGACGCTAATGGCCGGATTTACGCGCCAGAGCAGTTGCAAATTTATGACTCATGCGCCGCTGCGCTGAGCCATGACTACGTATTTTCAAAATCCCCTGCGCTCACCCAGTTGCGCGGAAGTACCCGGCATCGGATAACATAGGCGGTAGGTTTAATCACTCTCGAACAGGTTCTCGGCGACTACAAACACGTCACCGGGTTCGCCCAACTGCGGCACCGCGTAACCGACACGCAGGCTGACAACGGTAAAGCTGCTACCTGCTCGAATTTGGCGGCACCTTCGGTTCGAGCCTGCTGTAGGACGTACATGGCGCTCAGGTACTGCGCATCGGCGCTCAAACGCCAAGGGTTGTTTCGTAGGTTGTGCCCACAGACAGCGAACGCTTGGGTACATATGGCAAGGTTTTGAGATTCGGGTCCAACCAAGTGAAACCGACAAACGTGCTCCATTGCGACGTCCAGTTCTGTTGCCAGGAGGCCTCTGCGCCGCGAATCCGGTAATCACCCAGATTGACATAGGCCGGCTGGGTAACGGCTGGCGGGAAGGCGGACAGATAGCGCTCCTGAAATATGTCTTCAAAGGCAACCCCATTAAGGGTCGTGCGTAACCGCTCCATGAACCCCACATTCAACGCGGCCAGATGATTCTGGATGCTGTGCTCCCGATTCCCTCCGGAGCCAGCACCTCATGATGCGACCCGACGCCAAAGTCGAAAAAGTCTATCTCTACC
>NZ_JAMYDZ010000034.1:0-57154 GCF_024129905.1 Pseudomonas sp. 21LCFQ010
TTACCGGCGTACTCGAAATCGGAAAAGCTCATCTGACTCATGGGATGGCGGGCTTGTAGAGGGCAGTTGGACGGAGGGCTATTTCAGCACAGGTCAGATGGCCTGTGGTGACTTGATCGGAGAATCCCTAGCACAGCATCAGAAGGTCGGTGCTCTTGAGGATTAGTTCCTCTCCATGAAAGATGAGCACGTCGTTGTATTTCATGGGGCCTGGCTCAAAGTAAGACACCGGTTTGTCGACCAAGGGGGCAGCAGTTGAGTTGTATTCAACGGGCAGGATGATATTAAGTCGTAGCGCGGAGGATGCTTGATCTGGAGCGGCCTCCAGCCTGGCATCGTAAGGAACGCTAACGATACCTGAAACCCTGAGGCCTTCAGCATCAGGTGTTTTGTCGAATTCAATATTCCAGTTTTTGGTCTGAATGCTCATCTTTAATATTCCCTTATTTGTGATTGTCAGCAGGGTGTCATAAAGCTTTATTCGCCCTGTAAATTCACTATCCGGGAATTGAACAGCGGGGTTGCGGTATATATATATGTTGGGCTTTTGGTTGTTAGTTGTTTTTTCTGGTTGTTCAGGGGGGTAATAGTTTGATAGCGAGATAAGTATATTTTGCTATTGGTTTAAAGGTGGCAGAGCGTCTGTAACGGCGGCCAGAAATTTCATCAACCTGTCATGCCTTTGCCAAGGTATCGTCATCGCTGCAAGCCACTCTGAAGCTCCCGCATAACGTACTGGGAGACAGAAAATGGCTCGGCATTACGATGATATTCAGAACAGCGCCGTAAAAACCCGCCGTCAGCAAGAAGATCAGCGGCGCATGGCGTTTCGCCGTGCAATCGAAACCTACTCCGAAGAACGTCGCCTGACCCAGAGTCTTGGCGACTATATCGACGACGTTCCCGACCAGCTCTGGCAGGTCAGCCTCGCGTCTTCTGACCGTCGAAGCGCTCGGCCAGCCGGCTGATCTGCGCTCGCTCGGTGCGGATGAAGCCCAGGAAGGCATGCGCCACCGGCGACAGTCGCTTGTCCCGGGCCTGAACCACGCACCAACTGCGATACAGCGGCAACTCGGCCACCGGCAGCTCCTTGAGTGTGCCGCTGGCCAGTTCGGCGCTCAGCGCATGGCGAGTCAGCATCGCCAGCCCGAGACCTGCGACCACGCACTCGCGCTGCGCTTCACTGGAGGACACTTCCAGGGTCTGGGTGAAGTGCACACGCTTTTCCTTGAAGTATTCCTCGCAGGCTTTGCGCGTGCCCGAGCCGCTTTCACGAATCAGCAGCGGCCATGGCTCCAGATCTTTCAGGCTCAGCTGCGCCTGCTCGCACAGCGGATGACCGGCAGGCGCCACCGCGACAATCGGGTTGTTGAGAAAGGGCAGGAACTCCAGGTCCATGTCCTGGGGCACCATCGACATGATCACCAGGTCATCGCGGTTATCTGACAAACGCCGGATCACCTGAGCGCGGTTGACCACTGCCAGTGCCAGGCTGACTTCCGGGTATTGGCGCTTGAAGGCGGCGAACAGGTGCGGCACGAAGTATTTGCAGCTGGACTCGATGGCCAGCTTCAACTGGCCCTGAAGCGAGCCCTGCATGTCCGATAATTGCATGTCCAGGCTTTCGAGACGCCCAAAAATATCGCGACTGGCCTGGCGCAGAGCGTCGGCGGCTTCGGTCAGGTATAGCTTTTTGCCCACGTACTCGAACAGCGGTTGGCCGACCAGCTCTTCAAGCTGGCGAATCTGCAGGCTGACAGCAGGTTGAGTGAGCGACATTTCTTCTGCCGCCCGGCTGTAGGAGCGCAGGTCGCACACTTCGTTGAAAATTCGTAATTGACGCAATGTCATACGCATCAATGACTTACGCATTTTTTTGGCATCCGGTTCAGGCTTGAGACACTGACTATAAGCTTTTGCTTATGCTTCACCCAATTTTTACTGATTTTTGTTTATCGCTGATCCGGCTTAGGGTGTCTTGGCGTCGACGAGTCACATGAGCTGTTACAAAAATAAAGCGACGACTGTCCGGGTTCACGGGCAGTCCAGTGCCGACCGGGATACCCGGAAGGTCTGAATCAATGGTCGAGGAAAAGCCAGTGATCAAGAAAATCCTGATCGCCAACCGCGGAGAGATTGCCGTGCGCATCGTGCGCGCCTGCGCCGAGATGGGCATTCGCTCGGTTGCGATCTATTCGGATGCTGACCGTCATGCGCTGCATGTAAAGCGTGCCGACGAAGCCTATAGCATTGGCGAAGAGCCGCTGGCCGGGTATCTGAACCCGCGCAAGCTGGTCAACCTGGCGGTAGAGACCGGTTGCGATGCGTTGCACCCCGGTTATGGTTTTCTGTCGGAAAACGCCGAACTGGCGGATATCTGCGCCGAGCGCGGGATCAAGTTCATCGGCCCGGCGGCCGAAGTCATCCGCCGCATGGGCGACAAGACCGAAGCGCGACGCAGCATGATCAAGGCCGGCGTGCCGGTGACTCCCGGCACCGAAGGCAACGTGGCCGATATCGCCGAGGCGCTGACCGAAGGTGACCGCATTGGCTATCCGGTGATGCTCAAGGCCACCTCCGGCGGCGGCGGGCGCGGCATCCGCCGGTGCAACAGCCGCGAAGAGCTGGAGCAGGCCTTCCCCCGGGTGATTTCCGAAGCCACCAAGGCGTTTGGTTCGGCAGAAGTGTTCCTGGAAAAATGCATCGTCAACCCCAAGCACATCGAGGCGCAGATTCTCGGTGACAGCTTCGGCAATGTCGTGCACCTGTTCGAGCGTGATTGTTCGATTCAGCGCCGCAACCAGAAACTGATCGAGATCGCCCCCAGCCCGCAACTGACCCCCGAGCAGCGTGCCTATATCGGTGACCTGTCGGTGCGTGCGGCCAAGGCGGTGGGCTACGAGAATGCCGGTACTGTGGAGTTCCTGCTCGCCGAGGGCGAGGTGTACTTCATGGAGATGAACACCCGGGTGCAGGTGGAGCACACCATCACCGAAGAAATCACCGGCATCGATATTGTCCGTGAGCAGATCCGCATTGCCTCGGGCCTGCCGCTGTCGATCAAGCAGGAAGACATTATCCACCGCGGTTTTGCCCTGCAGTTCCGGATCAACGCCGAAGACCCGAAAAACGGCTTTCTGCCCAGCTTCGGCAAGATCACCCGTTACTACGCGCCCGGTGGCCCTGGCGTGCGTACCGACACGGCGATCTATACCGGCTACACCATTCCGCCGTACTACGACTCGATGTGCCTGAAGCTGATCGTCTGGGCGCTGACCTGGGAAGAGGCCATGGACCGCGGCCTGCGGGCGCTGGATGACATGCGCTTGCAGGGTGTGAAGACCACCGCTGCCTATTATCAGGAAATCCTGCGCAATCCGGAGTTTCGTACCGGGCAGTTCAACACCAGCTTCGTTGAAGCCCACCCTGAACTGACCAATTACTCGATCAAGCGCAAACCCGAAGAGCTGGCCCTGGCCATCGCCGCCGCCATCGCTGCCCACGCCGGCCTGTGAGGAATACAACAATGAGTAAGAAGATTTTCGTCACCGACACTATCCTGCGTGACGCTCACCAGTCGCTGCTGGCCACCCGCATGCGCACCGAGGACATGCTGCCGATCTGCGACAAGCTCGACAAGGTCGGTTACTGGTCGCTGGAAGTCTGGGGCGGCGCGACTTTCGACGCCTGTGTGCGCTTCCTCAAGGAAGACCCATGGGAGCGCCTGCGCCAGCTGCGCGCGGCATTGCCCAACACCCGTCTGCAGATGCTGCTGCGCGGTCAGAACCTGCTGGGCTACCGCCACTACAGCGACGACGTGGTCAAGGCGTTTGTTGCCAAGGCAGCGGTCAACGGCATCGACGTGTTCCGTATTTTCGACGCCATGAATGACGTGCGTAACCTGCGCGTGGCCATCGAAGCGGTCAAGGCCGCCGGCAAGCACGCCCAGGGCACCATTGCCTACACCACCAGCCCGGTGCATACCATCGATGCGTTCGTGGTCCAGGCCAAGCAGATGGAAGCCATGGGTTGCGACTCGATCGCCATCAAAGACATGGCCGGCCTGCTGACACCATTCGCCACCGGTGAGCTGGTCCGGGCGCTGAAGTCCGAACTGTCGCTGCCGGTGTTCATCCACTCCCACGACACTGCCGGCCTGGCTGCCATGTGCCAGCTCAAGGCCGTCGAAAACGGCGCCGATCACATCGACACCGCGATCTCCAGCTTCGCCTGGGGCACCAGCCATCCGGGCACCGAGTCGATGGTCGCTGCGCTCAAGGGCACTGAGTTCGATACCGGCCTGGATCTGGAACTGCTGCAGGAAATCGGCCTGTACTTCTACGCGGTGCGCAAGAAGTACCACCAGTTCGAAAGCGAATTCACCGCTGTCGATACCCGTGTGCAGGTCAACCAGGTGCCGGGCGGGATGATTTCCAACCTCGCCAACCAGCTCAAGGAGCAGGGTGCCCTGAGCCGCATGAGCGAGGTACTGGCCGAGATTCCACGGGTACGCAAGGACCTCGGCTACCCGCCGCTGGTGACCCCGACCTCGCAGATTGTGGGTACCCAGGCGTTCTTCAACGTGCTGGCCGGCGAGCGCTACAAAACCATCACCAACGAGGTGAAGCTGTACCTGCAAGGCGGCTACGGCAAAGCGCCGGGTGAGGTGGACGACAAGCTGCGCCGTCAGGCCATCGGCAGCGAAGAGCTGATTGATGTGCGCCCGGCCGACCTGCTCAAGCCGGAAATGGCCAAACTGCGCACCGATATCGGCGCTCTGGCCAAGTCCGAAGAGGACGTGCTGACTTTCGCGATGTTCCCGGACATTGGCCGCAAGTTCCTCGAAGAGCGCGCAGCGGGCACCCTGACTCCAGAAGTGCTGCTACCGATCCCCGAAGCCGGCGGCGTGGCCCGTGCAGGCGGCGAGGGTGTACCGACCGAGTTCGTCATTGACGTCCACGGCGAGACTTACCGGGTCGATATCACCGGGGTCGGGGTCAAGGCTGAAGGCAAACGCCATTTCTACCTGTCTATCGACGGCATGCCGGAAGAAGTGGTGTTCGAGCCGCTCAACGAGTTCGTCAGCGGCGGCGCCAGCAAGCGCGGCCAGGCCAGTGCGCCAGGCCACGTCAGCACCGCCATGCCGGGCAACATCGTCGATGTATTGGTCAAGGAGGGCGACACCGTCAAGGTCGGCCAGGCCGTGTTGATCACCGAAGCGATGAAAATGGAAACCGAAGTTCAGGCACCGATTGCCGGCAAGGTCGTGGCCATCCATGTGGCCAAGGGCGACCGCGTCAACCCGGGCGAAATCCTGGTCGAGATCGAAGGCTGACCGCTCCTCACAGTTACAACGGTTAACCTCATTTGGGGGAGCGTAGGCTCCCCCTTTTTTTGCCCGCCATTGACCATCGGGCGCGCGACAAGCCCCGCCGTTCAGGGCGGGGAAGGATAGCGCGGACGGCGTAGCCGTCCCTGGTTGCCGTGGGGTGTCTGCTGCTGTTCGATGGATGCACAGCCACAGGATGATGCGACGTAATACGGCGACACAGATGCCCTTCTACGGCGGTATTTCGTTACAAAGACCCCATGGGCATGCAGCTTGAAAACACCGTGCCGTCCGCGCCTAATGGCGTCTTCATTGCTCATGGCTCAAGAGCAGCATGCAACGACTTCAAGCCTTCAAGTACGAACTCATGCCAGACGGCCGGCAGGAGCGGCAAATGCGCCGCTTTGCGGGTTCCTGTCGCTTCGTCTTCAACAAGGCGCTGGCCTTGCAGAAGGAGCGCCACGAGCAAGGCGAGAACAAGCTCGGCTATGCGGGCCTGTGCAAGTTGCTTACCGAGTGGCGCAATAGCCCGCAAACTGCATGGCTGGCCGATGCGCCGGTTCACCCATTGCAACAGAGCCTCAAGGATCTGGAACGGGCCTACGCCAACTTTTTCGCCAAGCGAGCCGACTTTCCCCGGTTCAAGAAGAAGGGGCAGCGCGATAGTTTCCGCTATCCCGACCCGAAACAGATCAAGCTCGACCAGACCAACAGTCGCCTGTTTCTGCCCAAGCTGGGCTGGCTGCGCTACCGCAACAGCCGCGAGGTGCCTGGCACGGTGAAGAACATCACCGTGAGCCAGTCGTGTGGCAAGTGGTTCGTGAGTATCCAGACCGAACGCGAGGTCGATGAGCAGCCCACGGCACAGGGGGCGGCAGCTGGCATCGACATGGGCATTGCCCGGTTCGCCACGCTTTCGGATGGTTCGTTCTACGCACCCCTCAACAGCTTCAAACGCCATGAGACCGCGCTGTGCAAAGCGCAGCAGGCGATGAGCCGCAAGGTCAAATTCAGCCGCAACTGGAAGAAGGCGAAAGCCTGCGTCCAGCGCATTCATTCCCGAATCGGCAATGCCCGCCGCGACTACCTGCACAAGTGCTCCACCACGATCAGCCAAAACCACGCGATGGTGTGTATCGAGGACTTGCAGGTACGGAATATGTCCAGGTCGGCGGCAGGCACGGCAGAGGCACCGGGAAGAAACGTCCGTGCCAAATCTGGCCTGAACAGGGCCATCCTCGATCAGGGCTGGTTCGAGTTCCGCCGCCAACTGGACTACAAGCTGGCGTGGCGCGGCGGCTGGCTGATTGCCGTGCCGCCGCAAAATACCAGCCGCACGTGCCCGTGTTGCGGCCATGTGTCGGCGGCCAACCGCCAGACGCAAGCGCTGTTCAGGTGTCTGGGATGTGGTTTTGAAGGCAACGCCGATGTGGTTGGCGCGATCAATGTACTAAGGGCGGGACACGCCCGGTTAGCCTGTGAAGTGAGCGCAGAGGTCATGGCGCCAGCAGCAGGAACCCACCGAAGCGACTCGGGGGCGGCTCGATGCCGCGCCTGAGCGCCGTAGGAATCTCCGGCCTTCAGGCCGGGGAGGATGTCAAGCTTTCCATGGATATTCGCGCACTGCTGATCGAAAACGTGCAGCAAGGCATTGCCGACGGCACCTTGCAGATTGGCGAGGCGGTAAAACGCCTGCGGGTGGACGGGGCCGGGATGCTTCAGACCCAATATGCGCGGATGTGCAAAATCTCGGTGCGCACCCTGATCCAGATCGAGCAGGGCGAGGGCAACCCGACCATGAAGTCCCTCAATGCCGTGTTCCGCCCCTTCGGTTTGCAGATGGGTGTGGTGCGACGGCCCCGGAAGTTGTAGGCGCCCGAGTCAGATAGCCTGGCGGCACGCTTGCAGGCTTTTGATCTGCTGCCCGCCGGTAAAGTTATCCTCTGCCAGCCACTGTTCGAACGCCCGCTGCAGGGGCGGCCATTCGCTGTCGATGATCGAGTACCAGGCGGTGTCGCGGTTAACGCCCTTGACCACCATGTGCTGGCGGAAAGTGCCTTCGAAGCTGAAGCCGAAGCGATCCGCCGCGCGCATGGAGCGGGCGTTGTTGGCGTTGCACTTCCACTCCAGGCGGCGATTGCCCAGGGCGAAGGACTCGCGTGCCAGCAGGTAGATGGCTTCAGTGCTTTTGGCGGTGCGCTGCATGGGCGCGCCGAAGGTGACGTGGCCTATCTCGATGCGGCCCTGGGCCGGGACGATGGACATCAGGCTGAGCATCCCTTCGACCTTACCGGTGGTTTTGTCCACCACGCTGTAGAACCACGGGTCGCTGCTGGCGGCGTGGCCGGCCAGCCAGTTGTCGAAGTCGCTGCGTGCCTGGAAGGGGCCGTACGGCAGGTAGTCCCAGAGTTTTGCATCGGCGCCCGGACCCTCCAGCGCCAGCCACAGGTCGTCGCCATGGCGTGCCGGGTCGAGTTTTTCCAGGCGGATGAAACGTCCTTCCAGCGCCTGGGAGGTGGGCAGGCGTGCGGCTTGCCAGTTCAGCTGTACGTCGGACATGGGCAGCGATCCTGTGCTTAGAAAGTCTTGCGAAATTGAATGAAGCCACCGCGCTCGGCCACTTGCTCATAGAGCCCGATGGCGGTGCTGTTGGTTTCGTGGGTCAGCCAATGCACCTTGCGACTGCCGTGTTGTGTGGCGCTGGCGTAAACGTATTCGATCAATTGCCGGCCCACGCCGCCGCCGCGTTGCTGTGGGTCGACGAACAAGTCTTGCAGGTAGCAGGCGTCTTCGATGCTCCAGTTGGAACGATGGTAGATGAAGTTGACCATACCCACCGCCGCATCGCTTTGCCAGGCCAATGCGCTATGGCAGGGTTGTGCCGGGTCGAGCAGACGTTGCCAGGTTGTCGCGCTGACGTCATCGGCCAGTTCGGTTTCGTAGAAGCGCAGGTAGGCCAGCCACAAGCCCAGCCAGGCGGCATGGTCGGCAGCGCTTACCGGGCGGATCTGTACAGCGGTCATGGCGTCTCCTTCAGCTCATCAATTGAGCAATACGTTGATCCTGTGGGTCAGGACTGGCGGCCAGGCCCTCGCGGACCCCGGCGATATCGCGGGCGTCGCGGTTCTGGCTGAGTTTGCGTTTGCCTTGCAGGCGCTCGATGGGCAAGGCGAAACCGGCAATGGCGGTGAGCATCTTGTCGATGTATTCGGCCGGCGCGTCATCAATGGACCATGGCTGGCTGCGGCCGCTTTCATGCCGCTCAGTCAGGGCACCGAGGAGCGCGCGCAAGGGCGCCGCTTCAGTGATAAGGCGCGGCCTGCCGTAAGCATGAACGGCCAGGTAGTTCCAGGTCGGCACTGCTTTGCCGTGTTCGGCCTTGCTCGGATAGAACGAGGGGCTGATGTAGGCGTCCTCGCCGGGAAAGACCACCAGCACTTCAGCGCTGCCGGACAGCTCACGCCACTGCGGATTGCCTTTGGCCAGGTGGCCGTACAGCGTGCCGTGAGGTCCTTCGTCACGACGTAGCAGCAGCGGCAGGTGAGTGGCCTGCAAGCCGGATTCACCTTGAGTGACCAGCAAGGCCAGGCGGCAGCGTTCGATCTGTTGCCATTGGCTGTGCAGGTCGTTGTCGCGGAAGGCAGTGGGTGTGTACATGAGATTCCCCTTGGCGAATGGACTCATCCTAGGCAGGCTAATGGCTCTTTGTAAGAGCCATTACTGAGTCATTTGATAGGGCCAATTCAATGACCGACGCACCGCTGTTTCCCTTCGACCCGGCCGGTTTCGCTCTGGACCGGCGCAAGGGGCTGAGCCGTCAGCTCTACCAGGCACTGCGCGAACGTATTCTGGATGGGCGTCTGGCCAGTGGTACCCGGCTGCCCGCCAGCCGGGATCTGGCCGCCGTGCTGGAGATCTCGCGCAATAGCGTGATGCGCGCCTTCGACCAGCTGTATGCCGAAGGCTTTACCGAGGCCCGGGTGGGCGACGGAACCTATGTCGCCAACTTGTCGCGCATTGCGCTCAAAAAAACCTCGCCCGCAGAGTTTTCCACAAAACTGTCCACAGGGTTGCCCACAGGCTTATCCACTGGGTTATCCACAAAATCGTCGAAATCGGCCCATCTTGAGCTTTCGAAAGTTATCCACAGTGATGCGCTACAGATCCTGGAGAGGCATCATTTACCCGCGCCCAAGGGTGGACCGCCGCGGGCTTTTCGGGTCGGTATCCCGGCGTTCGATCTGTTTCCGTTTGCCACCTGGAGCAAGCTCCACGCGGCTTTCTGGCGCAAACCTGACTTGCAGCAGCTCGGTTATGGCGACCCGGCCGGAGATTGGCGTTTACGTGAGCTGATTGCGGTTTATCTGCGAACTTCTCGCGGTTTGTCTTGTACCCCTGAGCAAATTGTGATCACCAGTGGCGCGCAGCAGGCAATCAGCCTTTGTGCACAATTGCTTCTGAATGCCGGGGACGCCGTGGCTGTGGAAAACCCCGGGTATCGGGCGGCAGGGCAGGCGTTCGCGATCGCCGGGGCGCGTTTGCAGGGTATGCCGGTCGATAACGAGGGCATGTGCTGCGCGCGATTGCAGGCCACCGGTTGCAAGTTGGCTTATGTGACGCCGTCGCATCAATACCCCACCGGGGTGGTGATGAGCCTGGCGCGTCGCCTGCAACTGCTCGACTGGGCACACAAGCGTGGCGGCTGGATTGTCGAGGATGACTACGATGGCGAGTACCGCTATAGCGGCGCGCCGCTGGCACCGTTGGCGGCACTGGATGCTCAAGGACGGGTGCTGTACGTCGGCACCTTCGGCAAGGTTGCCTTTCCGGCGTTGCGTCTGGGGTATCTGGTGCTGCCGCCCGGTCTGGTCGCGCCATTCAGCCAACGGCGGGCGCTGGACGTGCGCCATTCCGACGTGGCGACCCAGGTCGTCATGGCGCAATTCATCGCCCAAGGGCACTTTCAACGGCATATCCGGCGCATGCGGCGCGCCGCGTTGAACCGCCGTGATGCGTTGCTGAGCGGCTGGCCGCAGGCATTGCCTGGCTGTGAGGCGATGCCTAAAGCCGTCGCCGGTCTGCATGTGGCAGTACGGGTCGACAGCCTGGCGCGTGAGCAGCAACTGATTGCCCAGGCTGAAGCGGTCGGGGTGGAAATCAACGCCCTGAGTGACTATTGGCTGGCGGACGACAGTGCGCCGCCGGACCTGCGGGCCGGGCTGGTGCTGGGGTTTGCTGCCGTGGCCGAAGCAGAGATCGCCGCTGCGCTGGGGCGTTTGCGGCGGGCCTGGGGTTGTCAGTAACCGTTATACTCGGCGGTCTTTCTTGCAGGCTTGGGATACATCATGAGTAATTCGCTATCAGCCATGCCCCAGCGCCGGCTCGGTGCACCGCTGGCTGCGCTGTTTCTGTTGCTGATGGGTACGCAGTTTCTGCTGCTCAGCGTCGGCATGCGCCAGGTTCTGCTGTTGTTGCTTGGCGCAGCATTGGGCGTGACCCTGTACCACGCCGCTTTTGGTTTCACCTCGGCCTGGCGGGTGTTCATCCTGGAGCGCCGTGGCGCGGGCCTGCGTGCGCAGATGGTCATGCTGGCCATCGCCGTGGTGCTGTTTTTCCCGACCCTGGCCAGCGGATCGCTGTTCGGCCAGCCGGTCAATGGCCTGGTGGCGCCCGCCGGTGTATCAGTGATCGTCGGGGCGTTTATTTTCGGTATCGGCATGCAACTGGGTGGCGGCTGCGCCTCCGGTACTTTGTTTACCGCAGGTGGCGGCAATGCGCGGATGCTGGTGACCCTGGTGTTCTTCATTCTCGGCTCGCTGATCGCGACCCACCACGTGCACTGGTGGTTCGCTTTGCCGTCGCTGCCGGCCACCTCGATGGTCAAGAGCTTCGGCTGGCTGCCGGCACTGCTGCTGAATCTGGCTATTTTCGGCTTGATTGCCTGGGTCACGGTGCGCCTGGAAAAGCGCCGTCATGGCCAGCTTGAAGCGCCGGTCAGCAGCGCGCATCGCGGCTGGCGTCGGCTGCTGCGTGGTCCGTGGGTGCTGGTCTGGGGCGCAGTGGCGCTGGCGCTGCTGAACTACGCGACGCTGGCCCTGGCCGGGCGGCCGTGGGGCATTACCTCGGCGTTCGCCTTGTGGGGTGCGAAGATTTCCATGGCGGCGGGGCTGGATGTCAGCACCTGGCCGTTTTGGCAGAGCGCCGGTAATGCCAAGGCGCTGGCTGCCCCGGTCTGGCAGGACATCACCAGTGTGATGGACATCGGCATCATGATCGGCGCCCTGTTGGCGGCCGGCCTGGCCGGGCGTTTCGCGCCGAATCTGGATATCCCGACCCGTTCGCTGGTGGCGGCGGTGATCGGTGGCTTGCTGTTGGGCTACGGTTCGCGGCTGGCCTACGGCTGCAATATCGGCGCGTACTTCAGCGGCATCGCCTCGGGCAGTGTGCATGGCTGGCTGTGGCTGGTGGCGGCTTATCTGGGCAACTGCGTCGGGGTTGGCCTGCGGCCGATTTTCTTCGCCGCTGAGCAGCCCAAGGCCGGCCTGAGCGGCTGCTGAATCGTAACAGTCGTCGAACCATCTGCAGCAAAGGCATTCAAAGCCCTGCGGGGTGGTTCGACTGCCACCTCTTTCACTGACGAGGTGGCTCGGTGCAGAAAACCATCATTTCCAAGCTCAGGTTCCTGGGCAAAACCTTCGGCTATGTAGGTTGGTCACTGTTCTGGTTGCTGATCTGGGACGTGATCGTCACGGTCGATTTCATGCTGTTTCTCGACTACAAATACTCGATGCCGGCCATGCCGCTGACGCTGCTGGGTTCGGCGCTGGTGGTGCTGACCAGCTTTCGCAATTCCAGTGCCTACAACCGGTGGTGGGAGGCCCGCACCCTGTGGGGCGCGCTGGTCAATAACTCGCGCAGTTTTGCCCGCCAGGTGCTGACCCTGGTCGAGGATGAGGGTGAAACCAATCCGATCAAGGCGGTGTTGCTGCGCCGTCATGTCGCCTATGTGAAATGCCTGTCGGCGCACCTCAAAGGCGAGAGTTGTGGCGCTGAGATCCAGGCGCTGATCGGTGCCGACGAGTTTGAGCGTCGGCATGAAACCAACAATTTCCCCAATGACCTGCTCAACGTTTCGGCACTGATGATCGCCAAGGAGTATGAGGCCGGGCGTCTGGACAGCATTCGCCTGGCGCGTATCGAATCGACTCTGGTGGATATCTCCAACTGTCAGGGCGGCATGGAGCGGATCGCCAATACGCCGTTGCCTTACCCTTACGTGGCCTTTCCACGGCTGTTCATCACCCTGTTTTGCCTGATCGTGCCGATCGGTCTGGTGGAAACCCTGGGCTGGTTCACGCCGCTGGCTTCGACGGTGGTGGGGTTCATGCTGCTGGCCATCGAGAAGATCGGCACCGACCTGCAAAGCCCGTTCCGTACCAGTGAGCATGAGATTCAGATGAAGGCACTGTGTGAAAACATCGAGCGTAATCTGGACTCGATGTTGCGGGTGACCGAGTTCGAGCGCAGGGTGCGCTGAGCGGCTCGTCACACAATGGGTTTATTCTTCGTTGAGCGCTGAACGCCAGGGCGTTGTCCTGATCTGATGGGCTTTGGCAACGCCAGCGCGATGACAGGAGTGATCTGACGCATGACGCAAAATCCCATCTACACCGTCGAAGGCGAAAACAGCGAGTTCCAGCGTGCCGTCGCGGCGGCCCAGGCCACGTTCAAGTTCATGTACCGCGAGCTTTCCTGGGAGCGCCGCCGGGTGGTGCCGGGCCTGGACCTGGCGGCGGTGAAAATTTCTTTCCCGGTTGAGCCCCTCGATGCCTCATCCCCCTCGGTGGAGAATATGTGGGTGACTGACGTGCTGTTCGACGGGCTGACCCTGCGGGGCGAGCTGATGAACGAGCCGCACTGGGTCACCTCACTGAATGCCGGGGATCTGGTCGCGGCGCCGCTGACAGACCTCAATGACTGGATGTATGTCTGTGGCGGGCGAGTGTTCGGTGCCTTCACCGTCGATGCACTACGCAGTGACATGGAGCCTGACGAACGGGCCGGGCACGACGAAGCCTGGGGGCTGGACTTCGGTGAGCCGGGCAGCGTCGAACTGGTCATGACCGGCATCGATCAGCCACTGCTGCGCTTTTCTCGCGACCTCGACAGCGCAGCAGACCGCGCCGCACTGGCTGAACTGGAGCGCGCCGAACATCCAATGGCTGTCAACGTGCAGGACAACATCGAACAGAACCTGGCTGAGGACCCGACGCTGATTGCGCAGACCGACGATAATGGCCAGCAATACCTGCACCGCGAAACCCTGGCGGGCAATTACGGTTTTGTAGAGGCTTTGCTGCGCCACGGTGCCGACCCTCAGGTACGCGACAGCAACGGACGCACGCCGCTGACGCTGGCGAGAATGGCCGGATGGCCACGGATCGTCGAACTGCTGGAGGCGCGCAGCCCGGCAAGCATCTGATGCACACAAAAAAAGGGCCATCACGCACCGGACTGTGGGTCGGTACGCGATGGCCCTTTTCATTGGGGCGCTTTAATTAGCGTGCGCTGGGCACGCTTTCAGCGTTCTCGCCCGCTTTGACCTGCGGTTGCTGGGTCGGGTTGGCCGGCCAGGCGTTACGGTCCAGATCCAGATCAGGGAATTTGCTGGAGTCGAACACCGGGGTCTTGATGCCGGCGGCACGCTGGTCGTCGTAGTCGCGCAGGATCCGCATGGCGACTTTGAACAGCAGGGCCAGAGCCAGCAGGTTAACGAACGCCAGCAGGGTCATGGTGATGTCGGCGAAGGCGAACACGGTCTTGAGGTCCACTGTCGAGCCCCAGAGGATCAACGCCAGCACGAATACACGATAGCCGACGATGGCCGACAGCTTCTCGCCGACCAGAAAGCGCAGGCTGTTTTCACCCAGATAGTAGTTGTAGAGAATCGAGGTGAATACGAACAGGGCCAGCGCCACGCTGATGAAGACCCGCCCCCAGTCACCGACCACTGCGGCCAGCGAGTTCTGCGCCAGCACAATACCGTCGCCGCTGTAGCCCACATCGTAGATACCCGACAGCAGGATCAGCAACGCGGTGCAGGTGCAGATGGCAAAGGTGTCGAGGAACACGCTGAACGCCTGGACCACACCCTGGGAAGCCGGATGCTCGACCTGTGCCACAGCGGCAACGTTTGGTGCGCTGCCCAGGCCCGCTTCGTTGGCGAATACACCACGCTTGACGCCCATGACGATGGCGCTGCCGATCAGGCCGCCGAACACTGGGTCCAGGCCAAAGGCGCTCTTGACGATGGTCAGCAGCATGCCGGGCACGTGCTCGATCTGCAGACCAATGACGTACAGGGTGACGGCGATGTAGATCAGGGTCTTGACCGGCACCAGCAGGTCAGAGATGGCCGCGATGCGCTTGATGCCGCCGATGAAACCCAGACCCAGCAGGATCGCCAGACAGATGCCGGCGGTGGCTCTGTCGAAGCCGAAGGCGTTGTTCAGCGAACTGGTCACTGCGTGCGATTGCAGGCCGTTGAAGGCGAAGCCGAAGGTGACCAGCAGCAGGACTGCCATGATCATGCCCAGCCAGCGCTTGCCCAGGCCGTACTGGATGTAGAACGAAGGGCCGCCACGGTACTGGCCCTCGGAGTCCTTGCGCTTGTAAGTCTGGGCCAGGGTACATTCGATGAAGCTGCTGGCCATGCCGACCAGCGAGGTGACCCACATCCAGAACACCGCACCTGGACCACCGAGGGTGACGGCCAGGCCGACGCCGGCAATGTTGCCTGCGCCGACACGACCGGCCAGGCTGAGCATCAGCGCCTGAAATGAACTCAGTTGGCCGGAGCTGCTGCGCAGGCTGTCACGGAACACCGCGAACATATGGGTGAAATGACGAAACTGTACAAAGCGCGAACGGATGGTGAAGTAACCGCCCAGACCGACGATCAACACGATCAGCAGTTGGTCAGCTATGTGAACGAAAAAATCCAGCATCTTATTATTGCCTCGTGTTTTTGAGGGGGCGCACTATACCGGTGCAATATCGAGACGTCTGTAGTCGTTTTCTTGTATGTAGATGTACGGCTATAGAACATCGCGCTTGCGAGGGTTGTGCTAAGGGTTTTGCCGGTGAAGCCGGAGCCTCCTTGCGTCCTGTAATCGGCAGTCATAAAAAAAGGGCCTGGAGGATTTTCCAGGCCCCTGAAAAAGCGGAGGGGTGTCTAGGCCCTCAGCCTGGTGAGCGGTGTCGGTGGAGCAATAACGTCAGGCCTTCAGTGGAACCAGGCGTGGCGCGATCATGTTTTCCGGACGCAGGATGTCAGCCAGTACGTCTTCTTCCAGCAAGCCTTCTTCACGCACCAGTTCCAGTACGCCACGACCAGTTTCCAGGGCGATGCGTGCGATACGGGTAGCGTTTTCGTAGCCGATGTAAGGGTTCAGTGCGGTGACCAGGCCGATCGAGTGCTCGACCAGCTCGCGGCAGCGTTGTTCGTTGGCCGTGATGCCGGTGATGCAATGCTCGCGGAGCATGTCCATGGCGCGTTGCAGCAGGCGGATCGAGTCGAAGATCTTGTAGGCGATCAGCGGCTCCATCACGTTCAGTTGCAGTTGGCCGCCTTCGGCTGCCACGGTCAGCGCCAGGTCGTTACCCATGATGGCGAAGGCCACTTGGTTGACCGCTTCCGGAATCACCGGGTTGACCTTGCCGGGCATGATCGAGCTGCCTGGCTGGCGCGGCGGCAGGTTGATTTCGTTGATGCCGGTACGCGGGCCGCTGGACAGCAGGCGCAGGTCGTTACAGATTTTCGACAGCTTGACTGCGGTACGCTTGAGCATGCCGGAGAACAGCACGAACGCGCCCATGTCGGAGGTCGCTTCGATCAGGTCAGCCGCCGGCACCAGCGGCTGGCCGCTGATCGTCGCCAGGCGCTGCACGGCCAGGTTCTGGTAGCGCGGGTCAGCGTTGATGCCGGTACCGATTGCCGTACCGCCCAGGTTGACCTCGGTCAGCAGCTCTGGGGCCAGGCTGCGCAGCCGGTTCAGGTCTTCGGTCAGGGTGGTGGCGAAGGCGTGGAATTCCTGGCCCAGGGTCATCGGCACGGCGTCTTGCAACTGGGTGCGGCCCATTTTCAGCACGTGGCTGAATTCTTCGCTTTTGGCCGAGAACGCATTGATCAGGCTGTCGAGGCTGGCCAGCAGCGCGTCGTGACCGAGCAGCAGACCCAGGCGGATCGCGGTCGGGTAGGCGTCGTTGGTCGACTGCGCCATGTTCACGTCGTTGTTGGGGTGCAGGTACTTGTACTCGCCTTTTTCATGGCCCATGGCTTCCAGGGCGATGTTGGCGATGACCTCGTTGGCGTTCATGTTGGTCGAGGTGCCGGCCCCGCCCTGAATCATGTCGACCACGAACTGGTCGTGGAAATCACCGCGTACCAGCCGCGCACAGGCTTCGCTGATTGCAGCGTGCTTGGCCTGGCTCAGGTGACCCAGCTCAAAGTTGGCATCGGCTGCCGCCTGCTTGACCATGGCCAGGGCCACGACCAGTTTCGGATAGTGCGAAAGAGGAACGCCGGAGAGGTGAAAGTTGTTCACCGCACGAAGGGTCTGGATGCCGTAGTAGGCGTCGGAGGGTACTTCGAGCACACCAAGCAGGTCTTTTTCGATACGCGATGATGCAGGCGAGGACATGATAGAGGTCATCTCAAGGAAGGCATGAATAATGCCGGAGCGCCTTGATATTGGGGCTCCAGGAGAATCTTGACCAATGCTGTTGCATAATATGCCATGCACTAACGGCATAATGTCATGTGACTTGACCTAATTTATGCTTTATATACGCGCGTCAATCGCGCTTTGCGCTTCTTAGTGAAAAACGGGTGTCCGGGAGGACCTGATGAACCTGGAAAGCAAATGGCTGGAGGATTTCAGCGCCCTGGCCGCGACCCGCAGTTTTTCCCAGGCGGCCGAACGTCGATTCGTCACCCAGCCAGCCTTTAGCCGGCGTATCCGCAGCCTTGAGGCGGCGCTGGGGCTGACCCTGGTCAACCGATCGCGCACGCCCATCGAGCTGACCGCTGCCGGGCAATTGTTTCTGGTTACCGCGCGTACGGTGGTCGAGCAGCTCGGGGAGGTGGTGCGTCACCTGCATCACCTGGAGGGCGGGCAGGGCGAGGTTATCCAGGTGGCAGCGGCGCACTCGCTGGCGCTGGGCTTCTTCCCGCGCTGGATCGCTCAATTGCGCAATGACGGTCTGAACATTGCGACCCGTCTGGTGGCGACCAACGTCGGTGAAGCGGTGCATGCCTTGCGTGAGGGTGGTTGTGACCTGATGCTGGCATTTTACGACCCGGATGCGGCGTTGCAGATGGACGCCGAAATTTTCCCCTCGCTGCATCTGGCGCACAGCGAGATGCTGCCGGTCTGCGCTGCCGACGCGCAGGGCCAGCCGCTGTTCGACCTGGACAACGGCAGTACCGTGCCGCTGCTGGCTTACAGTGCCGGCGCGTTTCTCGGGCGTTCGGTGAACTTGTTGCTGCGCCAGAGCAACCTGCGTTTTTCCACGGTGTACGAGACGGCGATGGCCGAGAGTCTCAAGTGCATGGCCGTGGAGGGGTTGGGCGTTGCCTGGGTTCCGCGCCTGAGCATGCGTGCCGAGCTGGAGCGCGGCGAGCTGGTGGTGTGTGGCGGGGCGCACTGGCATGTGCCGCTGGAAATCCGCCTGTACCGCTGCGCGCTGGTACGCAAAGCCAACGTGCGCCTGTTATGGCGCAAGCTGGAAAGCGCGGCGGCTGGCACCAGCGAAGACGTCGAAGGGGTCATTCATCCTTCAGGTAATGCCTGATGGCCTCACGATTGGGCTCGCTGAACTCATAGCAGTTGGCGACCAGTGCGGTGTGATTGGGATACATCAAGGTACGGCAGGGTGGCAGGGCGCTCAGGCGGAAATAGGCGTTGTCATGGGTGGCGCCAAACAGGTGGCCGACTTCGTGGGCGATATTGATGTAGGCACGCAGCGAGGCAATGGCTTCGTTCATCTGCACCCGGGCAATTCCGCCCACGTCGTGGGTCAGGTTGTGGCGGGTCACCAGCACATACTTGTGGCGTCGGGAGTCGAGGGGCAGGTTGTTGGCGTGCAGGTAGGCGCTCAGCCGCTGGCGCCATTGCTCGATGGCCTGGGTGCTGTCGCCGGTCCTGTAGCCGAAATCGGTGATTCCCGGTTGATGGCGCCTGGTGATGACATGGGTCCGGCGACCGGTAACTTCGGTTAGCTCCTTTAAAAACCAGTCAAGATTGTCAGATTTGACCCCGGCGATTTCCTGATCGGTGAGTTGGTCGTGGAAAAACAGGGTCAGAAAGATCGGTAGCAGGCGGTCACTGTCCACCTGGTCGTGAGCGGCCAGGGCGCTGCTTGAGAGGTACAGATTCAAGGCCAGTATCAGGCCAAGTTGTTTCAGGCTCATGTTCAAGACTCCATTCAGGGAACGTGGCAACCGGGCAAGTCCGGTTCAAGGTTCACCTAATCGTCTTTGTCAGTGTCGGGGAAGCACCTGCAGCCAGCACGAGGTGTATGGCTAATGCGAGCCGTCGTGCAGGAAAAACCGCTGTCGTGCTGGCCAGGTTTGCAGGATTTTTCCGGGCTGCTTGCCGTCTCTGCTGGCGCCTGACTCCCTCAGGCAGACGGATGGTCGCAGAGGGTGCTTTTGTTATTCGACTTTGGGGTATACTGCGCGGCCTTTGGCCGGCTCGACGGTCATTTTTTGTACAGCAAGCCACGCCGGTTTTCCTGCGTGGCTTGTTGTTTTTAGACGCGCCTGCGGGCGCCCGATGAGAGGCTCGACGATGAGTGCACTGGTTGGCGTGATCATGGGCTCCAAGTCCGATTGGTCCACCCTTAGCCACACCGCCGATATGCTGGAAAAGCTCGGCATCCCTTACGAAGTCAAGGTGGTGTCTGCACACCGCACGCCGGATCTGCTGTTCCAGTACGCCGAAGAGGCTGAAGGACGTGGCATCGAAGTGATCATCGCCGGTGCCGGTGGTGCTGCTCACCTGCCAGGCATGTGCGCTGCCAAGACTCACTTGCCGGTGCTTGGCGTGCCGGTGCAGTCCTCGATGCTGTCGGGCGTAGACTCGCTGTTGTCGATCGTACAGATGCCGGCCGGTATCCCGGTCGCTACCCTGGCCATCGGCAAGGCCGGTGCGATCAACGCCGCGCTGCTGTCGGCGAGCATCCTGGGCGCCAGGCACCCGCAGTATCACGCGGCGCTCAAGCAGTTCCGCACTGAACAGACTGAAACTGTTCTGGACAATCCAGACCCGCGCATCGCCTGAGGTTTTTCCATGAAGATCGGTGTTATCGGTGGCGGCCAGCTGGGCCGCATGTTGGCTCTGGCGGGTACCCCGCTGGGCATGAACTTCGCTTTTCTCGACCCGGCACCGGATGCCTGTGCGGCGTCGCTGGGCGAGCATCTGCGTGCCGATTACGGCGATCTGGATCACCTGCGGCAACTGGCCGACGACGTTGATCTGGTGACCTTCGAGTTCGAAAGCGTACCGGCTGAAACGGTGGCGTTCCTGTCGCAGTTCGTGCCGGTCTATCCGAGTGCTGAAGCGCTGCGCATCGCCCGCGACCGCTGGTTCGAAAAAAGCATGTTCAAGGACCTGGGCATCCCGACGCCCGAGTTCGCCGATATCCAGTCGCAACAGGACCTGGATGACGCCGTGGCACGCATCGGGCTGCCAGCGGTGCTCAAGACCCGGACCCTGGGTTATGACGGCAAGGGCCAGAAGGTCCTGCGCAGCCAGGCCGATGTGGCCGGCACCTTTGCCGAGCTGGGCAGCGTGCCATGCCTGCTCGAAGGCTTCGTACCGTTCACTGGCGAAGTGTCGTTGATCGCGGTGCGTGCCCGTGACGGCGAAACGCGTTTCTACCCGTTGGTCCACAACACCCACGAAAGCGGCATTCTGCGCCTGTCGATTGCCAGCACCGATCACCCGTTGCAGGCGCTGGCCGAAGACTACGCGGGCCGGGTGCTCAAGCAACTCGATTACGTCGGTGTGCTGGCATTCGAGTTCTTCGAGGTCGACGGTGGTCTCAAGGCCAACGAAATCGCCCCGCGGGTGCATAACTCCGGGCACTGGACCACCGAAGGTGCCGAGTGCAGCCAGTTCGAGAACCATGTGCGCGCCGTTGCCGGTCTGCCGCTGGGCTCCACCGCCAAGGTGGGTGAAAGCGCGATGATCAACTTCATCGGTGAAGTGCCGGCGGTTGCCGCCGTGCTGGCGGTTGCGGATTGCCACCTGCACCACTACGGTAAGGCCTTCAAGGCTGGCCGCAAGGTCGGCCACGCCACCGTGCGCAGCGCCGACCGTGCCACCCTCGACCGTCAGGTCGCGCAGGTCCAGGCGCTGGTCAAGGCCTGATCGCGGAACATCCGGGGCTCTGCCCCGGAACCAAACCGCCGTTTCCGTCCTCACATAGCAACACGCCAAGATGCACAGCGTCCTGGCGGGTTCTATTCATCGGGAGGAAAACCACATGGGTATCATCGGAACTATCTTCATCGGCTTGATTGTCGGTCTGCTGGCGCGGTTTCTGAAACCGGGTGATGACAGCATGGGCCTGATCATGACCGTCTTGCTGGGTATCGCCGGCTCCCTGGCCGCGACCTACGGTGGCCAGATGCTGGGTATCTATCATGCTGGCGAGACCGCCGGCTTTCTTGGCGCCCTGGTCGGCGCGATCATCCTGCTGGTGATCTACGGGATGATCAAAAAGAAATCGTGAAACATCCGCTTCTGCCCTCTGCTTCGTGCGTGCGCAGGGCTAGAATGCGCGACTTCCATCTGTCTTGCCGAGTCGTACGATGCGCCGCTTCCTGTTGCTGCCCCTGCTGCTGGTGTCCACCCTGGCCTGCGCTGAAATTCCGGAAACCGACTGGCTGGAGCTGATGCCGAAGTCGGACCAGAAGGCCCTGGAAGCCATGCCGGAGATCGATCACAACTCGCCGGAAGCGATGGGGACCTTCGACAGCAAGGGCGGGCTCAAGCAGAGCAAAGGCTTGCCTGCGGTGATGTACTCGACCAAGACGGTCGCTGGCATGGACGGCAAGACCATCCGGCTGGGTGGCTATCCGGTACCGCTGGAGACCGACGCCAAGGGCAACAGCACGCTGTTTTTCCTGGTTCCGTATCCGGGTGCCTGTATCCACGTACCGCCGCCGCCGCCCAACCAGCTGGTGCTGGTGCGCTACCCCAAGGGGGTAAAGATCGACGATATCTATACCCCGCTGTGGGTGACCGGTGGGCTGAAAGTCGAGAAAGTCAGCAACGACCTGGCCGACGCCGCCTACGCGCTGGATGCGGCGAAGGTGAGGGTGGTGGTCGAGGCTGACCTCTGATCACTCGCCCTGCAGCGCCTCGCTCCAGATGCTGACACTCAAGACGTGCATCTGATCCGGGGCCAGGGTGACCACATCGCTCATCACGTTGGCGGTTTCCACGCACAGCATGCGCTGCCAGCCGTCGTCGGCCATGTCGGGCAGGGCGCGGGCGCGATCTATCCAGGGGTTCCACACCACGGCTGAATGCGAGCCGCTGGTCTGGATCTGGATACGCCGTTGCAGGCCGGGGTCAACGATGCTCAGCAGGGGCGGGGTGTCGAGGTAGATGCGGTCGGTTTCGCCGGCAAAACCCAGGTCGCCGGACTGCTTGCGCTCTTCCCAGTTCTCCAGGGTTTCGATATAGCGCAGGCCGTCGACGCCCTGCAGGCTGACCTGCCGCACGTCGCTGACCACAAAATAAGTGTGCAGCGCCTGGCTCAAGGTCACTGTTTCAGCGCCGCAGTTATAGCTGACCAGGCTGACGTTCAAGGCCTGGTCCAGGCGGATGCTCAGTTTCAGGGCGACTTTGTGCGGCCAGCCGGGCAGGCCTTGTTCTGCATGGGGTTGAATGAACTCGACCAGCAAGGCATCACCGTCTTCGCCGATGCCCAGCAGTTGCCAGTCCAGAGTGCGTACTTCGCCGTGGGCATTGGCAGGCTCGGCGCTGTCGCGCATGGCCTGGACGCTTTCGGGGTTACGTGCCAGGTTGCCGAACCACGGCCAGCACACCGGGATGCCGGCGCGAATGGGCGTGCCTTGTTTGAACAATGCCTTATCGTTGTGCCACACCAGCGGTTGCTGGCCGGCGAGCTGATAGCTGAGGATGTGCGCGCCTTGCTGGGCGATCAGCAGCTCGGCGTCGCCGTGGCGGATGCGCAAGCATTCGAGCTCATCGATGGTAATGGATTCAACCTGGGGCGTGGGCATGGGAAGTTCTCACTCAAAGGCTATGGACATTGACTGCACCAAAGCCGTCGAGTTTAGCGCCAACCGGCGCTCCTGTGCCCGCCTGTGTGGCTGAACTCAGCCGCGGCGCTTGATCGAGCGGGTTCGGCCCCTGTCGTCTATGGCGACAAAGACGAAGGCGGCTTCGGTCACTTTGCGCCATTCGCTGGTCAGTGGGTCATCGCTCCAGACCTCGACGAGCATCTTGATCGAGCTGCGGCCGACTTCCTGGGTGCGGGTATAGAAGGTCAGTTGTTCACCGACTGCCACCGGAACCAGAAAGGCCATGCGGTCGATGGCCACGGTAGCAACCCGCCCGCCCGCGATCTTGCTGGCCATCGCAGTGCCTGCCAGGTCCATCTGTGAAACCAGCCAGCCACCATAGATATCGCCGAAACCGTTGGTTTCACGCGGCAGCGCGGTGATTTGCAAGGCCAGATCGCCCTGCGGGATTGGATCTTCTTGTTCAAGCTCGATCATGCCTGGGGTGCCTCTGACCCATGACTCTCTTGGATAGCTGAAAAGACGCTCTACCAGAGCTTTCGGGAAGCCTGAGCCGCTCTGGCACAGGGTTCTGGTGTCTGGCGAGTATATCGGTCGTGCTCTCATGCGACGACCGTCAATGCGTATTTGTAACAGGTACGCGCAGTGCTCATGAGTTTTTTGCAACATTTTGCTATCTTGCCAGACCCGTACCGGTAACAAGATTACTGATACAGGCAATTTTGATGCCTACCCGCGCCATTGCCATGGACAAGCGCTTCTGCCCGCTACAGCGAGGCAGCCAGCGTCGCTGTCGCCTGCCACTCAAAAGAAATGCCCTTAGAGAAGCCTTGTCATGTCCTCTGTTCCTTCTGATAGTGCGTCTTCCTCGCGCCCTTTGACCCGTAGCGACTACAAAACCCTGTCGCTGTCTGCGCTGGGCGGCGCTCTGGAATTCTACGATTTCATCATCTTCGTGTTCTTTGCTGCGGTCGTCGGCAAGTTGTTCTTTCCGCCCGACATGCCGGAGTGGCTGCGTCTGATGCAGACCTTCGGCATTTTTGCCGCCGGTTATCTGGCCCGGCCATTGGGCGGTATCGTCATGGCTCACTTCGGCGACCTGCTGGGCCGCAAGAAGATGTTCACCCTGAGCATCATCATGATGGCGATCCCGACGCTGATCATGGGTCTGCTGCCGACTTACGCGCAGATCGGCCTGTGGGCCCCGGTGTTACTGCTGTTGATGCGGGTCATTCAGGGCGCGGCAATTGGTGGTGAAGTCCCGGGCGCCTGGGTGTTCGTTTCTGAGCACGTGCCGGCCCGGCAGATCGGCTTCGCCTGCGGCACCCTGACCGCTGGCCTGACTGCCGGCATCCTGCTTGGCTCGTTGGTCGCCACGCTGATCAACAGTATCTACAGCCCGGTAGAGGTGTCGGACTACGCCTGGCGGATTCCGTTCCTGCTCGGCGGTGTTTTTGGTCTGATGGCCGTGTATCTGCGTCGCATGTTGCACGAGACCCCGGTATTCGCCGAACTGCAACTGCGCAAGGCACTGGCCGAGGAAGTGCCGCTCAAGGCGGTACTGCGCGAGCACCGTGGTTCGGTGGCGCTGTCGATGCTGCTGACCTGGCTGCTGTCAGCGGGCATCGTGGTGGTGATCCTGATGACCCCGACCCTGCTGCAGACCGGTTACGGTTTTGCCGCCGCCACGGCGTTGAAGGCCAACAGCCTTGCTATTGTTTGCCTGAGTATCGGTTGCGTCGTCGCCGGCGTGCTGTCTGACCGCTTCGGACCGGGCTGGGTGCTGCTGCTTGGCAGCATCGGCCTGCTGCTCAGCTCCTGGACCTTCTACCATACCCTGAGCGCTCATCCGGACTGGCTGTTCCCGCTGTATGCCGTGACCGGCGCGTTTGTCGGCACCATCGGTGCGGTGCCCTATGTGATGGTCAAAGCCTTCCCGCCGGTGGTGCGCTTCTCGGGCCTGTCGTTCTCCTACAACCTGGCGTATGCGATCTTTGGCGGGCTGACGCCGATGGTGGTGACCCTGATGCTTAAACAGAATCCGATGGGGCCTGCCTGGTATGTGGCGGCGCTGTGTGGGCTGGGTATGCTGTTGGGGCTGTTTTTGCTTTCACGCAAGCGCTGAGTCTGGTTCCAGCCGCGTTGATAAAGGCCGACTTGCGTGCGCAAGTCGGCCTTTCATCTTATTGTCATAATCAGTTCATACAGTGGTCATCCGTTCTGCGTATCCGGGCGGATTGATGAGTATTTTCCGGGAGCCCCAGGCATGACACTCAAGCGTTGGATGGTGGTCTTGTCTCTGGCTGTCGGAGGTTATGCAAGCCATGCGCTGGCTGCTGTCGACCCGTCGATTGCGTCCTATACCAAGGTCAGCGGGGTGTCAGGTAACCTGTCAAGCGTCGGCTCCGACACCCTGGCCAACCTGATGACGCTGTGGGCCGAGGCCTACAAAAGAGAATACCCGAGTGTAAATATCCAGATTCAGGCGGCCGGTTCTTCCACTGCGCCACCGGCGCTGGCCGAAGGTACGGCCAACCTGGGACCGATGAGCCGCAAGATGAAGGATGGAGAAGTCTCTGCGTTCGAGCAGAAGCAGGGCTACAAGCCGACCGCGGTGCCGGTGGCAGTGGATGCTCTGGCGGTATTCGTGCACAAGGACAACCCGATCAAAGGGCTGAGCATGCCGCAGGTCGATGCGATCTTTGCCGAGACCCGTTTGTGTGGCGCAAAAAAACTGGCCCTGACCTGGGGTGATGTCGGGTTGACAGGCTACCTGGCCAATCAGCGCATTCAGCTGTTTGGCCGTAACTCGGTCTCCGGCACTTATGGTTATTTCAAGGAAGAAGCGCTGTGCAGAGGCGACTTCAAAAACAGTGTGAATGAGCAGCCCGGCTCGGCTTCTGTGGTCAGTGCGATCAGCGGTTCGCTCAACGGCATAGGCTATTCAGGTATTGGTTACAAGACCTCTAGTGTCAAGACCGTGCCGCTGGCCAGGCAGGCCGGTGAAGAGTATTTCGAAGCCACCGAGGCCAATATTCTCGCTGGCCGCTATCCGCTTTCGCGTTTGCTGTATGTCTACGTCAACAAGGCGCCGAACAAACCGCTGGCACCGCTGGAAGCCGAGTTTCTCAAGTTGATCCTGTCCAGGCAGGGGCAGGAGATCGTCATGAAGGATGGTTACATTCCGCTCCCGGAGCCGGTTCTCGACAAGGCGCTTGCCGATCTGGGGCTCAAGGCGCCGGCCAGGGCCGCTCGCTGATGGCCAGGCATGAGTGTGTTTCGACAGTTCGGCGCCAGAGGGTTGGGCGCCGGGCTCTTTTATGTCATTTAGTGCCGCACGGATGAACCGAAAGTCAGATGAATCGTAGTCCCGCACCCGAAGGCATTGACTTCAATACCCCAGCGATGCAACGCAAGCGGCGTGCCCGGGCGTTCAAGGATCGCCTGACTCGCTGGTATGTCGCGTTGGGCGGCATGGCGGTGCTGGCCGCTATTACCCTGATTTTCTTCTATCTGGCCTGGGTGGTCGCGCCGCTGTTCAAGGGCGCGAGCCTGAACGTTGCCGCACCGATGACGCCGGCCTGGATGCAGGCTGCCGGCAAACCCTTGATGATCAGCATCGAGGAGCAGAACCAGGTGGGGATGCGAATCTCCGATCAGGGCCAGGCGATCTTCTTCGACGTCAGCAGCGGAGCGCAGCTCAAGCAGATGGCCCTGCCGTTGCCCGAAGGTGTGCAGATCACCGCGATCGGCAAGGACCAGCCCGGCACGCCGCTGATTGCCGTGGGCCTGTCCAACGGCCAGGTTCTGGTGTTCCGTCATGCCTATGAAGTCAGCTACCCGAACAACCAGAAGACCATCACCCCGGCCATTGCCTGGCCTTACGGGCAGGCGCCACTGACCCTGGACGAGCAGGGCCAGGCCATCGGCCAGGTGACGGTCAGCGTCAGTGGCAGCCATCTGCGTCTGGCGGGCAGTACCGGCACGCAACTGCATGTACTGGCTGTGGAACTGGGCGAGAACCCGCAGACCGGTGAAGTGCTGCGTGAACAGAGCCGCATCGAGTTGCCGCAGTTGTCGGCTGAAGTGAAAGCCATTTACATCGACCCGCGCCAGCAGTGGCTGTATGTGATCAATGGCCGCGCCCAGGCTGACGTGTTCAGCCTGCGTGATCGTACCCTCAATGGTCGTTACAAACTGCTGGAAAACGCCAACGCCGAAATCACCTCCTCGACTCAACTGGTCGGTGGTGTTTCACTGCTGTTTGGCGACTCGCGTGGCGGCATCAGCCAGTGGTTCATGGTCCGTGATACCGATGAAGAGCCGCGCTTCATGAGGATCCGCGATTTCCGTCTGGGTGATGCGCCGATCGTGCAGATCAGGGCCGAACAGCGCCGCAAGGGCTTCGTCGCACTGGATAGCACGGGGCAACTGGGGGTTTTCCACAGTACCGCGCACCGTACCTTGCTGGTCGAGAAGGTCACCGACGGCGCCGGCCTGATGACCCTGTCACCGCGCGCCAATCAGATCCTGATCGAGTCTGGCGGTACATTGCGCGGCGTGGGCCTGGATAACCCGCACCCGGAGATTTCCTGGAGCGCGTTGTGGGAGAAGGTCTGGTACGAAAACTACGACGAGCCCCGGCATGTCTGGCAGTCGACGGCTTCAACCACTGACTACGAACCCAAGCTGAGCCTGGCGCCATTGACCTATGGCACGCTCAAAGCGGCGTTCTATGCCATGTTGCTGGCCGCACCGCTGGCCATTGCGGCGGCGATCTACACCGCGTATTTCATGGCCCCGGTCATGCGCCGCAAGGTCAAGCCGGTCATCGAATTGATGGAAGCCATGCCGACGGTGATCCTTGGCTTCTTTGCCGGTCTGTTTCTGGCACCGTACATGGAAGCCAACCTGCCAGGGATCTTCGCCCTGATGTTGCTGACCCCGGTCGGTATCCTGCTGGCCGGCTTTCTGTGGAGCCGGCTGCCCATTTCGCTGCGCCTGCGGGTGCCCGATGGCTGGGAAGCGGCGATCCTGATTCCGGTGGTGCTGGGCGTGGGCTGGCTGTCGCTGGGCATGAGCCCGCACCTTGAAAGCTGGCTGTTCGACGGTGACATGCGCACCTGGATCAGCCACGACCTGGGCATTACCTTTGATCAGCGCAACGCGCTGGTGATCGGCCTGGCCATGGGCTTTGCAGTGATTCCGAATATCTACTCCATCGCCGAAGATGCCATTTTCGGCGTGCCGCGCAGCCTGACCCTGGGCTCGCTGGCGCTGGGTGCCACACCGTGGCAGACCCTGACCCGGGTGGTCTTGCTGACCGCCAGCCCCGGTCTGTTCTCTGCGCTGATGATCGGCATGGGGCGGGCAGTGGGTGAAACCATGATCGTGCTCATGGCCACCGGCAACACGCCGATCATGGACATGAACCTGTTCGAGGGCATGCGCACCCTGGCGGCCAACGTGGCGGTGGAAATGCCTGAATCGGAGGTGGGCAGCAGTCACTACCGCGTGTTGTTCCTCGCGGCCCTGGTGTTGCTGATGTTTACCTTCGTCATGAACACCCTTGCGGAGCTGATTCGTCAGCGCCTGCGCAAGCAATACTCGTTGCTCTGAGGGAGACTTGATTCAAATGAAACGAGACTCTCTGAACAAATGGACCAAAAGTGGCGCGCCGGGCATCTGGCTCAGTGCCGGTGCGGTGTCCATCGCGGTGATCCTGACCATCGGTCTGCTGACGATCCTCGCGGTGCGCGGACTCGGGCACTTCTGGCCTGCTGATCTGGTGCGGGCGCAGTACAGCGTGCCGGGTCAGGCAGCGTATGTGCTGATCGGCGAGCGGGTCGAACGTGAGCAGGTGCCGCGCTCACGCCTGCTCGATGCCGGCTTGCCGGTGGCCGCCGATGGTTCGGAATTTCTCGGCCGCGAGCTGTTCAAGGTCGGCAACCGTGACCTGACCCGCAGCGATTTCACCTGGGTGGTCAGCGAATGGCTGAGCCAGCACGGCAAGCCGGCCGAGCTGATGACCCTGGAGCGGCGTGAGTGGGGCAACTTCTACGGCTATCTGGTCAACGTCAAGGAAGCGGGCCGGGTGGTGGCGGTTGGCGAGGCTGCCTGGGGGCCATTGCAGGAACGCCTCAAGCGCGTCCAGGCGCTGGCCGTGCAACTGCACCAGCTGGAAAAGCGCGACATCGTGCAGGTCAATAACAGCCTGGAGCAGTTGCGCCTGCAAACCCGGCAACTGGAGCTTGATGGCCGACTGGATGCGATTGCCCAGGCAGACATTGCCGCCTCACAGGCGCAGCTCGAGGCCCGCTACAGCGAAGTCGAAGGCCGTCTGGTGGAACTGCGCCAGGCGGTCGAACGGGACAGTCTGACCGCCAGAGACGCCGAAGGACGAATCACGGAAATCAGCCTGGGCAAGGTGGTGCATGCCTACCAGCCCAACACCATGAGCGTGCTGGACAAGCTCGGGTTCTATTTCCAGAAGCTCTGGGAATTTCTGAGCGAAGACCCGCGCGAAGCCAACACTGAAGGCGGAATTTTCCCGGCCATTTTCGGCACCGTGATGATGACCATGATCATGGCGATCATCGTGACCCCGTTTGGTGTCCTGGCGGCGGTCTATCTGCGGGAGTACGCCCGTCAGGGGCCTGTGACCCGGCTGATCCGGATTGCCGTGAACAACCTGGCCGGTGTGCCGGCGATTGTCTATGGCGTGTTTGGCTTGGGCTTTTTTGTCTATGTGCTGGGCGGCTCGCTGGACCGACTGTTCTTTGCCGAAGCCTTGCCGGCGCCGACCTTCGGCACGCCCGGCCTGTTGTGGGCCTCGCTGACCCTGGCGCTGCTGGCGGTCCCGGTGGTGATCGTCGCCACGGAAGAGGGCCTGGCGCGCATTCCGCTGAGCCTGCGCGAGGGCTCGCTGGCCTTGGGTGCGACCAAGGCCGAGACCTTGTGGAAGATTGTTTTGCCAATGGCCAGCCCGGCGATCATGACCGGCCTGATCCTGGCGGTGGCCCGCGCCGCCGGTGAGGTGGCACCGTTGATGCTGGTGGGGGTGGTGAAGATGGCGCCGTCGCTGCCGGTGGACGGCAATTACCCCTATCTGCATCTGGATCAGAAGATCATGCACCTGGGCTTTCATATTTACGATGTCGGCTTCCAGAGCCCCAATGTCGAGGCCGCGCGCCCGCTGGTGTACGCCTCGGCCTTGCTGCTGGTGCTGGTGATCGCCTTGCTCAACCTCTCTGCCGTGGCCATTCGCAATCACTTGCGTGAGAAGTACAAGGCGCTGGACGACTAGCGTTCGTAAAGCCCAGGATCCGTGGAAGCCGTGCGTGGCACGGCGCTATGCAACGACCGTTCTTTCAGGAGTCACCCATGCCACATGACAGCCCGAACCGGGGCACCACTATTGATGCTCTGGCGCGCAACAGAGACGGGGCGCGCCTGGCCGCCGACAATGTGGCGTTCGAAGTGGCGGGCCTGAACCTGTTTTATGGCAACAAACAGGCACTGTTCGACATCGGTCTGGATATTCCCAGGCAGAAGGTCACCTCGTTCATCGGGCCTTCCGGTTGTGGCAAGTCGACCCTGTTGCGTACCTTCAACCGGATGAATGATCTGGTCGATGACTGCCGCGTCGAGGGCACCGTCAACCTGTACGGGCACAACATCTACAGCAAGGGTGAGGAAGTCGCGGAGCTGCGGCGGCGGGTCGGCATGGTGTTCCAGAAGCCTAACCCGTTTCCCAAGACCATCTACGAGAATGTGGTCTACGGTTTGCGTATCCAGGGCATCAACCGCAAACGCATGCTCGACGAGGCCGTGGAGTGGGCGCTGCGCGGTGCGGCGCTATGGGACGAGGTCAAGGATCGCCTGCATGAGTCGGCCCTCGGGCTGTCGGGCGGTCAGCAACAACGTCTGGTGATTGCCCGGACCATCGCCGTGGAGCCTGAGGTTCTGCTGCTTGATGAGCCTTGTTCGGCGCTGGATCCGATTTCTACGTTGAAAGTCGAAGAGCTGATCTACGAACTGAAATCGAAATACACCATTGTGATCGTTACTCACAACATGCAGCAGGCGGCGCGGGTCTCTGACTACACCGCCTTCATGTACATGGGCAAACTCGTCGAATTCGGTGATACGGACACGTTGTTCACCAATCCGGCAAAGAAGCAGACCGAAGATTACATCACCGGCCGTTATGGCTAGCGGGTACTTCGTCAGGCCTTAGAGGGGGTCTACAAAAGGCTGCACTCGGCAATACGGCGTTGAAATCGGGCTAAAAATGCTCATTGACCTGGTGTCAACTGCGCTTTTTCAGCCAATTTCGTCTTGTCTTGCCTTCGTCCGCCTGTTTTGTAAACACCCTCTTACCACCGTGCGTTTTCGCCTCAACCGGACGTTCCAAGGACACCCAGCATGATCCATAAAGACAGCCTCACGCATCACATTTCCCAACAGTTCAACGTCGAACTCGAAGATGTTCGCAGCCACTTGCTCGAAATGGGCGGTCTGGTTGAAAAGCAGGTCAACGATGCCGTGACCGCGCTGATCGAAGCCGACTCGGGCCTGGCTCAGCGGGTCCGGGAAGTCGACGAGCGGATCAATCAGATGGAGCGCAACATCGACGAAGAATGCTTGCGCATTCTCGCCCGCCGCCAGCCGGCCGCTTCGGACCTGCGCCTGATCATCAGTATCTCCAAGTCGGTGATTGATCTGGAGCGTATCGGTGACGAAGCGACCAAGATCGCCCGCCGTGCCATCCAGTTGTGCGAAGAAGGTGAAGCACCACGTGGTTATGTGGAAGTGCGCCACATCGGTGACCAGGTGCGCAATATGGTTCGCGATGCGCTGGATTCGTTCGCCCGCTTCGACCCGGAACTGGCCTTGTCGGTCGCCCAGTACGACAAGGTTATCGACCGCGAGTACAAAACGGCGCTGCGCGAGCTGGCCACTTACATGATGGAAGATCCACGCTCGATCTCCCGCGTATTGAACGTGATCTGGGTGCTGCGTTCGCTGGAGCGGATCGGCGACCACGCGCGCAATATCTCGGAACTGGTGATCTATCTGGTACGCGGCACCGACGTGCGCCATATGGGGCTCAAGCGCATGCGTGAAGAAGTCCAGGGTCACGCTAGCGAAAAGGCTCATGTTCCGGACGCTGCTGACGATAAATAAGATTGTCTGCCAAGAACGCCCAGCATGCGCTGGGCGTTTTGCGTTGCAGCACCAGGGTTGAATCGACCGCGCGGCTTGCGTATCGCCAGCATCGAGCCCTGGTTTTTGCAGTTGCCCGCCAGGAAAAATGCCGAGGTACTGTCAATCAAAGTGGCCGTTGGCCATGCGTCAACGATATGCTAGCCGAAACAAAGGGGCGTGTTGGCATACTGCAGCTCACCCGCCAAGGTGAACACGTCCGCAGGAGCGTCGATGAGTAAAGTCAGTGTATTGGTTGTGGATGACGCGACTTTCATTCGCGACTTGGTGAGAAAAGGGCTACGCAATTATTTTCCCGGCATTCATACCGATGAAGCCGTTAACGGACGCAAGGCCCAGGTCATGCTGAGCCGCGAAGCGTTCGATCTGATTCTATGTGACTGGGAAATGCCCGAAATGTCCGGGCTTGAGTTGCTGGAATGGTGCCGTCAGCAGGAAAACTACCTCAAGACAGTACCGTTCATCATGGTCACCAGCCGTGGCGACAAAGAAAACGTCGTCCAGGCTATTCAGGCCGGGGTATCGGATTTTGTTGGCAAACCGTTCACCAATGAACAGTTGCTGACCAAAGTCAAAAAAGCCCTGGCCAAGGTCGGCAAGCTTGACGCAGTGATGTCCAGTACGGGTGTACCAAGCCGTATAAACTCTGCGCTCAACGACTCATTGAGCGCCCTGACCGGCGGCAAGGCTGAGGTGGTGCGTCCGACCGCGCCTGTGGCAGCGGCCGCTCCTGCGCCCCGTCCTGCCGCCGCTCCCGCCCCTGCCGCCAGCCAAACGCTGAACGGTCGTGGCCAGGGCCAATTGCGCCTGCCCAGTGGCAACCAGTCATGCATCATCAAGAGCCTGACCCTCAAGGAGGGGCTGTTGGTGATCAAGCGCAGTGAGGCGCTGCCGCAGATTCTGGAAAGTGCCGTGCTGGATCTGGAGCAGGGTGAAGAGAACGAAGTGGCCCGCCTCAATGGCTACATCCACGCCATCGTGGCATTCGAGCAGAAGCCTGACAGTGAGTGGCTGCAAGTGACCTTCCGGTTCGTCGACCAGGACGCCAAGAAGCTCGACTACCTGTCGCGGCTGATTGCCCGCGGTACGGCGCAGAAGCACTTCGTTCCAGGGGCATGACCGATCAGCGGCAGGCAAGCCACGTTATACCTTGTGGTCTGACCTGCCGCGCTGCCTTTTCCTGCTGCCCACGTCCGGGTAGGCCCCTTCAAGGCTGTGTAATCCTTCGTTTAGCTCATCCGTAGACCCGCAACATTCTCAAGCGGGTATTACAGGATAGCTTCGTATGGATGAGGTAACAGTCCGGCTTCTGGACAACACAGGCGTCGATGATCGTTCGGCGTATGACGTCAGCAATCTTGCCCAGTTACGGGTGACAGGCGTTCCCGACCACTTGCAATACGGACGCTCGTTACAAAGCGTCGCCCTGATCCACGGCACGGCACTGATCGAGGCGCTGGCGCCAGGGCTGTCGGCCGACGTGAGCTTTGATGATCTGGTTCGGGTCAGTGCGACCCTCTGTGCCAGCCCCGAGCCGGCGATCCAGGCCTTGTTGGCCACAACCCTGGTGCGACCGGCGTTGCTCTATGCAAGCGCCCATCAGGCCGTCGAACTGGAGGGCGATGCTACCGACACGGCCAGCGCCGCGCAGATCGCTACGGCAATGGACCACCTCAAGGCCCGGCAGGATGCCCATGCCGGTGAACTGCAGGCGTTGTTGAGCCTCAAGGCACCGGATCGTCGGCAGCTGGCCGACAACCTGTTGCGCGAGTCAGGCATTGCTGAGGACGTCTGGACCTTACCCGCAGACCCTTCGGGCATTGCGTTGCTCCAGACGCGAGGCTTCAGCCTCGCCTGGTCTTACTCGCTTGATAGGCTGGCCGCTTGGAATCGGCCGCAGGCAACCCTGGTCGAACTGGTGATGATGGGCGAGCTCTGGCGTGACGGTCAGCCCACGATCCCTGAAGCCTATGAGCGTGCCTGGCAGGTTTACGAAGCGGCGCTGCTGGATGCACAAACGGCGGTGATCGCCCGTCTGTTTGGCGAGATGCAGCCCGCGCAGCGTGAGCTGCTGCTGAAATCGACCTGCGAACTGAACCGGGTCAGATTCCAGGACGGCGAGGGGACACACGGTCTGTTGATTCGCTGTCGGCAGGTGGATCAGCCGAGCGAATTTCATAATCAGGCGGCCGGCGAAACATTCTTCGAGCTGTTTCCGGCGGCGGGCGTGGTGCGTTTGACCAGCCAGCGCTTCGACTACCATCCTGCGCACCGTTCCATCGACTCGATCAATCTGCCCGAGCTATGGCGCAATCACGAGGCCAACCTGGCGCTTGATGCCAAGGCACCGTTCACCGCGCTGGAGCCTTTCGACAGCGATGCCTACCTGTATGGCCAGCTGTCGCGCAGCGTGAAGAGCCTGCACGCACCCGCTTTGGGCGAGTTGGTTCCGGCGGCGCAACTGTGCACCCCTGACTCCCTTGCCTCACTGGCAAACGCGGCTGCCCGGCATCTGCTGGCCGGATTCTTGAAACAGAGCAAGCAAGCGCATCGGCACCTCAATGGCTGGGAGCAAACCTGGGCCAAAGAGCGCGAATGGGCGGACACGGCCGCCCGCTGGCTGGTGCCGTTCTATGGCTGCATCAAGGACCTGTCGAGCGGCGAGCACTCTGCTGCGGTGGTGGCGCAATGCAGCCTGGACACGGCATTTGCCTTGATCCCCTTGGGGCAGTTCGTCAGTGCCACGACCCGTATCGTGCTGCGTGCCGGGGAACTGAGCGTGGTATCGCTGGGCGTGCAGGGTGCCAAGGCGGTTGCCGGCCTGGCCGAGGGGCTGGCACAACAAAGTGCGGCGTTTCTGGCGCGTGATGTTGCCCAGGCTGCTGCGCTGGCCGGCCAGTCTGCGCTGGACCTGCTGCATGAGCTACCGTCCTTCAAACGCGTGTTTGCGTCGTCCGTTGGAGTGGATTGGCATGAATCCGGGCTCGCTATACGCCAGTTGGCGGGTGAGGCGTTCAGCCCTGAAGGTGTCCGCCTGCAAAGGGTGGAACGTAGCTGTAGGATGCGCCGCGATCTTGTGCCTGTCGCCTGCACCGAAGGGATCGTGCTGCAAACCCCACCGCCCTTATTGCCAGAAGAGCCGCTAGAGCAGGTAAAGGCGGGCTATCACTACAGCCATGCGATGGCCGCTCGCCGCTTTGAACTGGCTACGCTGAATGCCGGGTCGCAGCAACTGCACGTCTTCGTGCATGAAAACCGTTTGTTCTCATGGAAAGTGCCTGATGCGCTGCAGCCTTCTTCTTCGACGCAGGCGGTTGCCGCAAGAGCGGTTGAAGTCAGCATCCCTGACAAGGTGACGTATAACTTGCCTCTACAGCCGCAGTTGCAGTATCGGCAGAGGCTCAACGCTCAGCAACTGCAGGAGCCCGATTTTGGCGTGAGCGCGCATGCCATGGAGCTGAACCTGAATTTATTTGAGCAACAAGAGCCGGTCATACGGTTGGGCGGTATTGTTGAGGGTGTCGAAGACGCTCGGGTTTTACGTGGCTCGTGTCTTTTTAGCCCCTTTAATCAGCGCCAATGGATCTACATCGAGGCTGACCACACTATCTTCTACCGGGCACCGGCCCCCACCAAGGCGTCACCAGAGCTACTGTTTGAGCGCTTGGAGGAGGGCGATCCAGGCCTCGCCGATTATCTGTCTCACTCCGAGCAGTATCGGTTGGTGCGGGAGGTCCCGAGCATCTGGCAAGACCGGCAGAACATTGCCCGCATGCTGTTTGACATGCTCAATGAGACCGAGCGTGCCCTGCTGCCAGAGGCTGGCATGACTTTCGAGCAATACGATCAACTGTGTCACGACCGGCAGTGGACCAATCAGTTCTTCGAATACGCCACCAACGTGTTGTCGGGAAAATCGTTCCAGGACGCTTATATCGAGCTGGCCAGGCAAACCGTGGCGGACTTCAGGCCAATGACCGAGCGCAGCCCGGCAGAGGTTCAGCCCTTGCTGGATGTGCTCAATAACCTGCTGCCTGCCAAGCCTGTGCGCAAAGGCTGGCAGGCGCTGAGCGCCGACAACATCGTGCAGCCCGCAGCGATCAAGCGGATTCGCAAGCAGGTCAACGGCGCCAACCTCGCATTCGCTTGCGTGCATGTGGACGGGCGCCAGGCCTATGTGTTTTATGCCGTCTCCGGGGGCCGGCTCGGCGAGAACGTGCGGCTGCAACCGGAGTGGCCGTGGACCGACGGCTCGTTTATCAACGGAGTCGATTACATTGATGCTCACCCACGTCGCCCGACCCTGGTTGACCCTCAAAAGTATGCGATTGCGGATGACCCGCGTTTCACCACGTTGCCCACGTTGCGCCATGCCGACCGCCTGCAGGTACGTGCTATCAACCGTAGCCTGGACTCGGAGCGGCTGATCGGTACGCGGCTCAAAGATGAACTGCAAGACAAGGCTGGTTCCGTTACCCGCATCGACTTCTTTACCTTGCTGGATGCCTGTCGTTCCTGTGGTGGCTTCGCCTTGCCGAGGCTCAAACATGATTTCCCAACGGCTGAGTTTTCGGTGACCTATCTCAAGCCTTACCAGGACGACTGATTCACTGGCGCAGATTATCTGGCGCAATCGCGTCAGGTCATTGATAACCATGAGTGCTTATTGATCAGTAAGCCTGCTAGGCTTGGTGCCCATTGCCAATCAGCCCGCGCTTACTCTCATGCTTGAACGCTTACTGACCTTGGGCGGCCTGCTGCTGGTCGCACAGATGGCGCAGGCCGTGACCATCTACAAAACCACAGACGCCAATGGCGTGGTGTCATTCAGTGACCGGCCTTCGCCGGGCGCGGCTGTGGTGGTGTTCCGCGACCGGATGGTCGAGCACATCGAGCGCCAGGTGCGGCTGGACGTGCGCAAGGTCAATGGGGTCGACAGCCTGTATGTGCGCAATGACCTGTATGCCCCGGTCGAGATCGAACTCAGGCTGAGCAACCTGAAGAACGTGCTGGGTGTGCAGGGCAGTTCAACGACCCTGCGCCGCACCTTGGCAGCGCGCAGCAATGAACGGGTGATCGTGCTCAGCCCCAGGCAGGCGGGGCAAGCGATCAACTACAGCACCCGGCTGACCTCGACCCTGGGGGCGCCAGGAGGCAACCCTCTGGCGTACCGCTACCCGCTGCCGTGGGTGGGCGGGCCGTTTCGCCTGACCCAGGGGCCGGGCGGCAAATACAGCCACAGCGACCCCAAGGGCCGCTATGCGATGGATATCGCCATGCCTGAGGGCACGCCGATCATCGCGGCGCGGGCCGGCACAGTGATCAAGGTGGAAAACAACCAGACCGGGCGTGGTTCGAACCCGGCTGGCAACTTCGTCAGGATTCTCCACGACGACGGCACCATGGGCGTCTACCTGCACCTGATGCGCGGCTCAGTGGTGGTCAGTGAAGGGCAGAAGGTCAGCGTCGGCAGCGCCCTGGCCCGGTCAGGCAATACCGGCAACAGCACAGGTCCACACCTGCATTTTGTCGTGCAGCGCAATGTCGGCCAGGAGCTGGTGTCGATCCCCTACGAATTCAACCGGCCGATCCAGAGCCTGCCGAACTTCGCCGTGGGCGGCAATTGATAAGCGGATTCCCATCCCGACACACCGTAGGAGCGGCTTCAGCCGCGAAAGCTTCCCTGCTAAAGCAGGTCCTACGAGGTCCGGTGTTTGCTGCGCGACAGCGCGGCGCCGAGGCGGTGGGTGATCTCCTACAGCGTGCCGGGGTGTTCAATCGAGCTTGAGCACCTTGGCCAGGACGATCTTCGGGCCTTTCATCTTCTTGATGATGATGCGCAGGCCTTCGAACTCCATCTGCTCCTCTTCTTCAGGCACGCGCTTGAGCGATTCGTAAATCAGCCCGGCGAGGGTCTCCGCTTCGATATGATCCAAGTCGATGCCCAGCATGCGCTCGATTTTGAACAGCGGGGTGTCGCCACGCACCAGCAGCTTGCCGGGCTGGTAAGCGAGGATGCCGCGTTCGACCTTGCGGTGTTCGTCCTGGATGTCGCCGACCAGTACCTCCAGCACGTCCTCCATGGTCAGATAGCCAATGACCTTGCCGTCGGCTTCTTCGACCAGCGCAAAGTGCGCGCTGCCCTGACGGAACTGCTCCAGCAGACGGGCCAGCGGCATGTGCCGCGAGACGCGCTCCAGCGGCCGGATCAGGTCGGCAAGGTTGAACAGCTCGGGAACGTGGTCGAGTTCGGCCAGCTCCAGCAACAGGTCCTTGATATGCAGCAGGCCGACGAACTCGCCGCGCTCGGCGTCGAATATCGGGTAGCGGCTGAACTTGTGGCGGCGAACCTGGGCAAGGATTTCCTTGAGTGGCGCGTGGAAGTCCAGAAAGATCATGTCTTCGCGCGAGTTGGCCCAGTCGACCACCTCCAGTTCGCCCATCTCGACCGCTGAGGCCAGCACGCGCATCCCCTGATCGCTGGGGTCCTGGCCACGGCTGGAGTGCAGGATCAGTTTCAGTTCTTCGCGGCTGTAGCTGTGTTCGTGATGCGGGCCAGGCTCGCCTTGCCCGGCGATACGCAGAATGGCATTGGCGCTGGCATTGAGCAGGTAGATGGCCGGGTACATCAGCCAGTAGAACAGGTACAGCGGCGCAGCAGTCCACAGCGACAGCAGTTCAGGCTTGCGAATCGCCCATGATTTGGGCGCCAGCTCGCCGACCACGATGTGCAGGTAGGAAATGATAAAGAATGCGGTGAAGAACGACACGCCCTTGATCACTTCCGGGCTGTCGACGCCAGCCGCGGCCAGCAGAGGTTCAAGCAGGTGGGCGAAGGCCGGCTCACCGACCCAGCCCAGGCCCAGCGAGGCGAGGGTAATACCCAGTTGGCAGGCTGACAGGTAGGCGTCCAGTTGCCCGTGCACGGTGCGCAGGATCCGCCCGCGCCAGCCGTTCTTGTCGGCGATGGATTCGACCTTGGTCGAGCGCAGTTTGACCATGGCGAACTCGGCGGCAACGAAGAAGCCGTTGAGCAGCACCAGCAGGAAAGCGAAGAGAATCATGCCGAAATCGGCGAACAGTGAAGCCAGGTTGATACCAGGGGAAGGGTCCATGATGGAGATTTACAGTTTCCGTTTGATCCGAAGAGATTTGGCTTTGACTTTGGCTTTATCCATAGCAAATACAAGGCCATGAGAAACGCAATGTAACGATTGCGCGCTTGCTTGCATAGGGACATGAACGGCGAGGTCAGAGTTCGTCGAAGTCGTCGTCCGGGTCGGCCATCTGGATTGACGAGAAATGACAGACAAATACGCTGCCTTTGCCGATCACGCTGTTGATTTCCAGCTTGCCACGGTGGCGCAGCAGCACGTGCTTGACGATCGCCAGGCCCAGGCCGGTGCCGCCGGTGTTCGACGCGCGGCTGGTGTCGACCCGGTAGAAGCGTTCGGTCAGGCGCGGCAGGTGCTTGGTTTCGATGCCGATGCCCGAGTCCTGAACGCTCAGGTGTGCACCACGGGTATCGACCCACCAGCGCACGCGTATCTCGCCGCCGGCCGGGGTGTACTTGACCGCATTGAAAATCAGGTTGGAAAACGCACTGCGCAGCTCGGTCTCGCTGCCCTTGAGCCCCATGTCGCTGTCGATGGCCAGGCTGATGCTGTGATTGTTGCTGGCCGACAAGGCCTGGGCATCGCTGGTGATGGTTTTGAGTAACGGGCCGACAGCGATCGGCTGGCTGTCTGAGGGGTAGTCGGTGGCTTCGAGCTTGGCCAGCAGCAGCAGGTCGTTGAGCAGGGTCTGCATGCGGCTGCCTTGCTGGTGCATCTGCTGCAGCGCGCGGACCCAGCGCGGGTTGACGCTTTCACTGTTGTCGAGCAGGGTTTCCAGGTAGCCGAAAATCACTGTCAGTGGCGTGCGCAGTTCGTGAGACACGTTGGCCACGAAGTCTTTGCGCATCTGTTCCAGTTGATGGATACGGGTGACATCACGCACCAGCATCAGGTGCTCGTTGTTACCGTAGCGGGTAATCAACAGCTGGATACGGATGCGGTCGTTGTTGGGTGAAGGAATTTCCAGCGGCTCGGCGTAGTTGCCGTGGGCGAAATACTCCTTGAAGCGCGGATGGCGTACCAGGTTGGTCACCGGCTGGCCGCTGTCCTGAGGGGTCTTGAGGCCCAGCAGGGTTTCGGCGGCGCGGTTCCACCACTCCAGGTTGCCTTCGGAGTCGAGCATGATGACCGCGTCACGCAGCGCGGCGGTGGATTCCTGGACCCGGTCGATCACCGCCTGCAAACGTCCGCGTACGCGTTGGTCGCGGCGCTGCAGGTGATAGATGCTGTCGAACACGTCGCCCCACAGGCCGTAGCCGTCCGGTGGCGGCTCATCGGCCTTGTGGCTGCTCAGCCAGGCATGCAGGCGCAGCAGTTGCTTGAGTGTCCAGGCCAGATACAGCCCAAGGCCGATCGACAGGCTCCAGCCATATTCGCCGCTGATCAGACCAACGACCATGCAGGCGGTTACCAGCAGCAACATATGGCGTATCAGGGTGCCGTGCCAGTTGGGGTTCAATTAGGGGTGTATCCTTGTCTGTACAGCGGGTTCAGGCGGCCGGATTCAGCTTTTGGTTGAGAACCGGTAGCCAGTGCCGCGTACGGTCTGAACCAGGTTCTCATAGGCATCACCCAAGGCTTTGCGCAGACGACGGATATGCACGTCTACGGTGCGTTCTTCGACATAGACGTTGCCGCCCCACACCTGATCGAGCAACTGGCCGCGGGTATAGGCGCGCTCCTGGTGGGTCATGAAGAACTGCAGCAGGCGGTACTCGGTCGGGCCCATCTCGGCTGGTTTGCCGTCGATGGTGACGCGGTGGCTGATCGGGTCGAGCAGCAGGCCACCGACTTCAATCGGTGCTTCGCCGTCGGTCGGGCCGGCGCGGCGCAGGACTGCCTTGAGGCGTGCGACCAGCTCGCGCGGCGAGAACGGCTTGGTGATGTAGTCGTCGGCACCGACTTCCAGGCCCTGGATCTTATTGTCCTCTTCGCCCTTGGCGGTGAGCATGATGATCGGGATGTCCCCGGTCAGCTCGTCACGCTTGAGGCGCCGTGCCAGCTCGATACCGGAGGTGCCGGGCAGCATCCAGTCGAGCAGGATCAGGTCCGGCTTGCGATCGATGATGATGGCGTGCGCCTGTTGGGAATTTTCGGCTTCAAGGCAGTCATAGCCGGCCATTTCCAATGCAACGGCGATCATTTCGCGAATAGGCGCTTCGTCGTCAACGATCAGAATGCTCCTGCCAACCATGCTTGAACCTCTTGTCATTTAACTGTCTTGGGGCGCATTAGATAACGGAATTATTGCAGTCGTGTGACATCTGTGGTCAGGCTAGCATTGCGGGGCTCTTAACGCAGCGCATAATCGGCCACGATCCCGCCGAAGATCGCCATGCCCGCCCAGTGGTTATGCAGGAATGCCTTGAAGCAGGCGTCACGATCACGCTGCCGGGTGCTGTGCCACTGCCAGGCGAAGCAGCCAGCGGCGCCCAGCAGGCCGAGCTGGAACAGGCCGCCCAGGCCGAACCGGTTGCCAGCCAGCAGCAGGCAGCCCAGCGCCAGGGCTTGCAGCGTCACGATGATGGTACGGTCGGCATCGCCGAACAGCACGGCGGTGGATTTAACGCCGATGCGCAGGTCGTCGTCACGGTCGACCATGGCGTAGTAGGTGTCATAGGCCACAGTCCATAGCAGGTTGGCGATATACAGCAGCCAGGCCGCCGCCGGCAGGCTGCCGGTCTCGGCAGTGAAGGCCATCGGCATGCCCCAGGAGAACGCGGCGCCCAGCACCACCTGCGGGTAATAGGTGTAGCGTTTCATGAACGGATAGCAGGCCGCCAGGGCCAGCCCGCCGAACGACAGCCAGACCGTCGTCGAGTTGGTCAGCAATACCAATAGAAAGCTCAAGGTCACCAGCACGGCGAACAGCACCAGTGCTTCGCGGGACGTCACCTTGCCACTGGCCAGCGGGCGTTGCTGGGTGCGTTTGACGTGGCCATCGACCTTGCGGTCGGCAAAGTCGTTGATCACACAGCCCGCTGCACGCATCAGGAACACGCCGATGACGAAAATCAGCACATTGCCCAGCGACGGGCTGCCGGTGCCGGCAATCCACAACGCCCAGAGCGTTGGCCAGAGCAGCAGATAGATACCGATCGGTTTGTCGATGCGGGTCAGTTGCACAAAGTCCCAGGCGCGTGGATTCAGGCGATTCAACGATTTGAGCAGCGACAGGTACATCAGGTGAGATCCTTTAATGAATTCCAGAAGGCCGGCAAAAATACCTCCGCAACCAGGATACTCAGCGGGCCGCGGCTGAAACACGAGCGGCGTGCCCACAAGCCTTCGGCGCGGTCCTGGGCGGGCAGCCACTGGCCGGGCCAGGCGCGTACCTGCAGGGCGCCGCGATCGAAGGCCGGGTCGCTGAACAGCAGTTCGCCCAGCGAGCGGGTGCCCAGTTCGTCCATCTGCAACCCGCAATCCTGTAACGCCGCATGGCCGGCCACACTGCGGGCGAAGACCCAGGCCTGGCCATTGCCGCGCAGATAGACTTCGCGCACCCAGCCCAGGCTGGCCGGGGCCAGCTTCAGAGCCGTGCATTCGTCGTCACGCAGGGTTTGCCAGCCTTGATCGACCAGGGTAACGCTGAAGCCGTCATTGGACAGGCGGGTCAGGCGCCGGGTCAGCGAGTCCTGATTGAACAGCCAGTCCGCTATGCGGGCAGGCGGCAGCGGATTGAGTTGCTGGCGTTCGAGCCACTGATCGGGCGGGGGAGCGGGATTTTGCTGGGTCACGGTCAGCCATTGGCGGCAATCTTCGAGGCGCCGAGCTTAGCATGAGCGCTGTGGCGCTTGCGCCGTTTGCAGGTGCTGCGGCGAGGTCGCAAACGGCTCTGTTCTGGCCCGTTGTGTCGCGTCCGGCGCGGCCAGACCGGAAAAATCGGGTTATTTGTCGACTTGAGTGCATTTTTCGTCGCAGATTCGTCGCGCCCCCACTGGCGCGGGCGTTTGCCGCGTGCCATTCTGCTGTTCGACCGCCGTTGCGTGGAGCCGTAACGGCAGCTGAACGCCGGCCCGAATGGGTGGCGCGGTACATAAAAACAAAAAATCGCAGAAAGAGGCTTAGTACATGCGTAAACCAGATCTCGCAGCCGCCATCGCTGAAAAAACGGACCTGACCAAAGACCAGTCCACTCGCGTTCTCAACGCCATTCTCGAAGAAATCACCGGCGCACTGCACCGCAAGGACAGTGTCACCCTGGTCGGTTTCGGTACCTTCCTGCAACGCCATCGCGGTGCCCGCACCGGCAAGAACCCGCAAACCGGCGAGCCAGTGACCATCAAGGCCAGCAACACGGTGTCCTTCAAGCCAGGCAAGGCCCTGAAAGACACGGTCAACTGATCGCCAGGCGCAGGCGGCTCCAAACGGTCAAAGCCCTCGCTTCTGGAGGGCTTTACTTTTTGTGCTTTTGTTTATCGCTGTAACTTGGGAAATATCCTACATATTTTGGTAGATATTCCGTCTTTTATGCGGATTTTTCCGACATTTTTTCCGAACTTTTCTCCGTAAAGTGCGCGCCCGTTGCATCTCTTAAACGCGTCTCTTTGGGAAAAAAAATGAAAAAATTATGGATGTCGGCCGCCGTGGCAGTACTGATCGCAACCACCAGTGGCTGCGTCAGCTACAACACCAGCCAGCCGAGTGCTCCGGTCAGCAGTTCGGTCAAGGCAGACCTGAAGGCTGACATCGCCGTGGGCGGTTCCATCTCCGGTCAATCCTCGACCAATATCCTGTTCAACTTCCTGAGCTTTGGCGGTGATAACGAGTTCGCCGACGGTGTGGTTTATGGTGGCTCGGACGGTGGCTTGAGCCTGAGCATGCTGGACCCGATTTCCAGCGTAAAGGCGGCAGCCGCCTACAAGGCGGTTAAGTCCTCCGGGGCCGATCTGATCGTGGCGCCGCGCTACGAGGTCAAGGTGCAGAACTACTTCATCTTCAAGAAGGTAGAGGTGAAGGTGACTGGCAATAAGGGCAGCATCAACAGCATCCGCTGACGATTGCGCCGGATGTGGGGATAAACCGCATCCGGCTGTTTAATTCAAGGATCAACCCGCTACACTGCCTGCCGCTCTTACTGATCGGCGCAACCTGCATGAAGTTTCGTTTCCTTCTCTGGGCACTGGGTCTATTGATGGCCCGTGCCAGTCGCAACAATCCGGCATTCCAGCAACAGTTGGTCGATAAAGACCTGACCTTCCAGCTGCAAACCGCTGACGGCAAAGTGGCGCGTCATTACATCGTGCACGGGCAGCGGATACGCAGCGCGAGAGGTGCCGCTCAAGCGCCGGCGTTCACCATCGCCTTTCGCGATTGCGCTTATGGGTTTGCCACGCTGCAGGCCAGCAACAAGCAGCTGGCGTTCATGCAGGGTATCCAGAGCAAGGATATCCAGATCAAGGGCAACCCGGCGTTGGTCATTTGGTTCCAGGGCCTGACTCGTTACCTGAAACCGAAAAAGAAAGCCTGATCAGGGTAATTGCAAACCACCTGCTGCCTTGTGCATGGCACGCAGATGCTCGCCGATCTGTTTGAGGTTGGCTTCGGTTGCCGTGATCTCGGCGGCCCGCCCCGGTTCAAGTAAAGCGCGGATTTCGCCGTCCAGATCGCCGGTCAGGCGCTTGAGCAGTTTCTGTCGCTCGCTGCTCTGTGATTCCAGGCGCTGCCATTCATCGACTTGCGGCAGGCCATAACCGCGGCTGTCGAGCAATTCGGCAGGCCGGCTCAGAAAACCGCTGTTGGCCAGGATGTCCTGTAACGTGCCGGTGGCTTTCGAGACCCGGCCGTCTTGCTGTTCTCTGGCACTCAGATAGCGTTGTTTGACCTCGTCCTGGGCCAGTAGTAACTGGCGACGCAGGCTGGCCTGCTCGAGCAGCAGAATGGCCGCACTGGTGCGCAGGTCGGCTTTGGCAAGCCACGGACGACGCTCACTGGCTGGCTGTTGCAGCCAGTCTTCCACGCTGTTCTGGCGGATCGGCAGGTTCTTTTTCAGCACCTCGAACATCGCCTGGTAGCGGTCGCGGTAGGAGTCGAAGCGATAACCCAGGCGTAGCGCCTCTTTGGGATTGTCCAGCACGCTGGTGTCGGCCAGTTTGCGGCCCTTGAGCACTTCCAGCAGACCGTTGGGCAAGATGCTGTCCAGAGCCGTCAGACCAGGATTGGCAGTGCCGGCGCGCAGCAGCTTGAGGGTTTCCACGGCGCAGTTATTGGACAGGAAGTAATAGTCGCCGTCGTAACTCCAGTGCATTTCGGCGGCGTGGCGCACCAGATTGTCGATCTCCTGGCGGTTCAGCTTCAGCGGCACGGAAGCCAGGCTGCGCAGTTCAGTCTTGGTGTATTCGTCGATCACCTGGCCCAGCGGCAACACAAACAGGCGTGACGGATAGGCGCCGGTCAGGCCGTCCCAGCTGGACAACTGTACATCACCGACAAATGCCCGGTAGGACAACACCAGGTGCTGGTCAAGGTCCAGACGGCAATCCGGGCCGCGCGGCCTGCCGGGTTTGCAGATCACCAGGCGCAGCATGCTGTGCCCCCAGCGGCTCATCAGGTTCTGGTTGGCTTCTGCCAGCAGGTAATCCACGGTGTAGACCCGTTCAGGGTCGAGCTTGCCCAGCGGCTCGCGGGCAAAGTCATTGCCGGCGTTGAGGTAGGGATAGACCGTCGGGCATGGCTGTTGACTGGCCGGTGCCCAGCCGAACTGCTGCTTGTACCAGGCGTACAACGCGGGGCGTCGGCAAGCATAGGCCGGATCAAGCAGGAAGTACTCCATGTTGACGGCGACAAACTCCAGCGGGCTGCTCAGCTCGTAGCTGTCCGGGCTGCGCACGCCCTGGCCATTGTGTTGTTCGCGCTCGCCACGACGGCCGACATATTGCTGCCAGCCGGCCAGATCCAGCAGCCGTGGGGCGTCACTGAGGGTGAAGCGGCGCTCGGTCTGGCCCCGACATTCATCGGCCAGGCCGACCTTGCCCAAGGCGCTGTGCTGCCGGCTACAGCGCACGATCAGGCTGCGCTGGACGGCTGGCCACAAGCGGGCGCGGTCATAGATGTGGGTCAGCTCATGGAGCACGGTGGCAAGCAGTTCGCGGCGCACGGTGCCATGCGGGCGTTGAGTCTGGGCGGTGGCCGCCGAGCCGTCGCTCAGGGAGGACAGCAAGCGGGTATTGAGATAGAGCTGATAAGGTCCCGCAGCCTGGCCATAGGCGTTAGCCGGCATGTCACTGGACCAGCTGACCTGGACCTTGCGATCCAGGTTGTGGGTGAAGGCCGGCGGCAAAGCCTGCACAGCTTCGTCCAGCAACGCCTGGGTGGCCTGGCGCTCGGTCGGGCTCAAGTGCTCATCGCGCAAGATCAGTTGCAGATCGGCGAGCGCCGGCAGGGCTGTCAGTGCCAGAGCTGCGGCCAGCAGCCAGGCGCCAAGGCGTCTCACAATGCGAGGATAGCTTCAGCCAGGGTCTGATCGCTGGCAGTACGCGCTTCAGGCACGCGGCTGCGCAGGGTGTCGAAGGCGGCGTCGAGCCGTGCGCCGTGGATATCGCCATTACTGGCGACATAGCTGGCCGCGTCGTCTCGGGCTTGCTGGACAACCTTTGAATCACGGATCGAGGTGGTGGTGTCGGACGTGAAATCAATGGAGCGGCCGAAAGCACGAACGATGATGTTGCTGGTGGCCACCACTGTCTGGGCCTGAGCCAGATCGGCCATCAACAGCATGCCTAAGGTCGCGGCAATCAACGGGGTGCGCATGTAACGTCTCCGGAAACAAAAGCTGAAAAGTGCCTATTGGACGAGAATTGCTTCTGCCAGTTCAAGGTCGCTGGCATGAAGTTTTGCCTGGCTTTTACGCAACTGATGCAACGCCGACTCAAGTTGTGCGCCGCGTAGCTGCCCGTCGGTAGCGACAAAGGCGGCTGCATCGTCGTGAGCTGCGAGAATCAGCTTGTTGTCGAACGGTGCACTGGTGACTTTGCTGGTTACGTAGCCACTGACAACGACGCCTTGGGTCGTGACATCGAAGGCTTGGGCTGAAGTGCTGTAGGCCAGGCTGGCCAGCAGCGGCAGGTATAACAGTTTCAATAAACGCATGGCAGTTCAGGGCAATTGCAGAACGAGGCTCAAGGCTAGCGCAAATGCTTGCAGCAGAGCTACCCGTGAGGGCGGCCAGGGTCTGTGTTCAACAAACGGTGTTACACAAAACCCTGACCAGACCTGATGGGTCTCAGATAGCCAGAATGGCTTGGGCCAACTGTGCGTCGCTCGCCTGAAGTTGCGGCTGGACCTGGCGAATATGGCTCAGTGCGGCCTCCAGGCGTGCACCGCGGATCTCGCCGGCGCTGCCCACGAAGCTGGCAGCATCATCGCGTGCGGCGCGTACAACCTTGTCATCGCGCAGTGAGGAGCTGATGTCGGACGTGGCATCGGTAGTCGCCGCAACCGCACCGACGAGCGCATCGGTGGTGACCACGAAGCTGGTTGCATTCGCGTTGAGGGCGGCGGTCAGCAGAGCTGTAGTAGCGAGAACACGAAGCATGGACATGGACGATTTCCGTAAGAAGGTTAATCAACAGCCGTCAGGCTGAATCGTGGCGGCTAGCCTAGCGCAGCCACTCACTCTACGGCTATTGCGGCTGTTTGCCAGCGATTACAGACTGTACTGGTGTTATTTTGGTTCAATTGAAACTGTTATGTTTTTGCGCTGACGGCTGTTTTCCTGCCAGAAACGACAAGGCCCGTCAGCAGTTTCCTGCGACGGGCCTTGTGGGGATTCAGTGCACTGGTCGGGGCAGACCTTAGGGTCTCAGACCAGATTGCGCCGTATCAACGCCAGAATGGCTTGCTCAGCTCTTCGTAACGCTGCGACTCGCTGATACCGGCGTCGGCCAGCAGGCGGGCGTCCAGACGAGCCAGTTGACGGCGGCTCGACAGGCGACGCTGCCACAGCATCAGGGCGGCGAAGGCGCGCAGAGGCAGGGAGGCCTGGGCGTTGGAAACGGTGCTTTCTACAAACTGCTCGGAACTGAGGGTGCGTTCCATGATGTGACTTCCTTCCGCTTGTGGCGGGATTAGAGAGTGGCTTGACTGGTGCCTATCTTCCTCTCGTTCGGTCCACATCCATAGACACAGTTCACCTGTATTGTGTGTGTTCAGTTAACTGTTTATGGGCGCTGTTTTGTTCGTAAATAGGGCAACTGTACTGGTGCGCACCTATTTGGTGCGTTTTTACTGTTTTGTTACGCATTGAGAGTGGAAAATGGCGTATTTTGACCAGTACAGAAGTACAGTTTTTGCCATATCAGCGTGGGGTGCCGAGACTGTATGGCAAAAAACTGTTTGCCTTTGATTGCGGCATTAATCAGGCCGGCAGCATGCGCCCGGTTTCTTCCAGATTAATGTGCCAATTCAGTGCGTCGCGCAGCAGGTGCGGGGTATGCCCGCCCAAGGCGCAGGCCTTGTTGAAGTAGTCATTGAGTGCTTGGCGGTAGCTCGGGTGCACACAGTTGTCGATGATCACCCGCGCCCGCTCGCGCGGCGCCAGGCCGCGCAGGTCCGCCAGGCCCTGTTCGGTGACCAGAATGTCGACATCATGTTCGGTGTGATCCACGTGGCTGACCATGGGCACCACACTGGAGATGGCGCCGGCCTTGGCAATCGACTTGGTGACAAAGATTGCCAGGTGCGCATTGCGCGAGAAGTCTCCCGAGCCGCCTATGCCGTTCATCATCCGCGTGCCGCATACGTGGGTGGAGTTGACGTTACCGTACAGATCGAACTCCAGTGCGGTATTGATCCCGATAATGCCCAGGCGGCGAATCACTTCCGGGTGGTTGGATATCTCTTGCGGGCGCAGCACCAGCTTTGACTTGTAGCGGTTGAAGTCGGCGAACACCTGAGCATGTTTGGCTGCCGAGAGGGTCATCGAACTGCCCGAGGCAAACGCCAGCTTGCCGGCATCGAACAGGTCGAAGGTTGAGTCTTGCAGCACCTCGGAGTACATGGTCAGGTTCTCGAACGGCGACTCCAGCAAACCATGCATCACCGCGTTGGCGATGGTGCCGATCCCGGCTTGCAGCGGCATCAGACGTTCGGTCAGGCGTTGCTCGCGCACCTCATTCTTGAAGAACTCCACCAGGTGGTTGGCGATCGCTTGGGTTTCGATATCCGGCGGCAGCACTGTCGAGGGGGAGTCGGCCTGTTCGCTGATCACGATGCCGACGATCTTGGCCGGGTCGATTTTCACCGCTGCGCTGCCGATCCGCGAGTCGGCTTCGAGTACCGGGATGGGCAGCCGGGTCGGACGGTAGCTGGGAATATAGATGTCGTGCAGGCCTTCGAGCTCCAGTGGCTGTGACAGATTGATCTCGACGATCACCTGTTTGGCCAGAATCGCGAAGCTGGCCGAGTTGCCCACGGAGGTGCTCAGCACCAGATGGCCTTCTTCGGTAATAGCCACGCACTCGATCACCGCCAGGTCCACCGCCTTGATCTGCCGGTTACGCAGTTGCTCGACGGTGTCGGACAGGTGCTGGTCGATGAACATCACTTCACCGGCATTGATTGCCTTGCGCAACGTGCTGTCGACCTGAAAGGGCATGCGCCGTGACAGCACGCCCGCTTCGGTCAGCTGTTTGTCCAGATCGTTACCCAGGCTGGCGCCGGTCATCAGGCTGATCTTCAAAGGCGTCTGGCGCGCACGCTCGGCCAGCGCATGGGGGACGGCCTTGGCCTCGCCGGCACGGGTGAAGCCGCTCATGCCGACGGTCATACCGTCTTCAATCAGGCCGGCGGCATCTGATGCGTTCATTACCTTGCTCATCAGGCCAGGCATGCGGATACGATCACGGTACATGGTTTATTGTCTCGGGTAGAAGCGAGCGCCAAGTCTAGTGGCTGGTGAGCGTCGCGTCCCCCGACCAAGGTCGTATTCGAAGGCTCTAATTGGCGGCTTTCAGAGCAAAACACTTTTGCCGTGGGTGTAAAAAAGCCCCGGTTCGCGCGCGGCCGGGGCTTGGTTCGGTGCACTCTGATCAGAGGTTGTCGACGGCCTTGACCATGTCCTCAATGACCTTCTTCGCGTCACCAAATACCATCATGCTTTTGTCCAGATAGAACAGTTCGTTGTCCAGGCCGGCATAGCCGCTGGCCATCGAGCGCTTGTTGACGATGATGGTCTTGGCTTTATAAGCCTCCAGGATCGGCATGCCGGCAATCGGCGACTTGGGATCGTTTTTCGCCGCCGGGTTGACCACGTCGTTGGCGCCCAGCACCAGCACCACGTCGGCCTGGCCGAACTCGGAGTTGATGTCTTCCATCTCGAACACCTGGTCATAAGGCACTTCGGCCTCGGCGAGCAGGACGTTCATGTGCCCCGGCATGCGCCCGGCCACCGGGTGAATCGCGTATTTCACGGTCACCCCGTGGTGGACCAGCTTCTCGGTCAGTTCCTTGAGCGCGTGCTGGGCCCGAGCCACCGCCAGGCCGTAGCCGGGAACGATGATCACGGTGTCGGCGTTGGTCAGCAGGAAAGTCGCATCGTCGGCCGAGCCGGATTTGACCGAGCGTTGCTGCTGGCCTCCTTGCGCCGGGCCTGCCTCTGCCGCCCCACCAAAGCCGCCACCGATCACGTTGAAGAACGAACGGTTCATCGCCTTGCACATGATGTACGACAGGATCGCACCGCTGGAGCCCACCAGAGAGCCGGCGATGATCAGCATCGAGTTGTTCAGCGAGAAGCCGATACCGGCCGCCGCCCAGCCTGAATAGCTGTTGAGCATCGACACCACCACCGGCATATCGGCGCCGCCAATCGGGATGATCAGCAGTACGCCGATCACGAAGGCCAGCACCAGCATGATGGCGAATGCAGTGAGGTTGCCGTTGATCATGTAGGTAAGGCCGCAGAACAGCGTGGCCAGGCCCAGAACCAGGTTCAGCTTGTGCTGGCCGGCGAACTGTACCGGTGCGCCCTGAAACAGGCGGAACTTGTACTTGCCCGACAGCTTGCCGAAGGCGATGACCGAACCGGAGAAGGTGATGGCACCGATGGCTGCGCCGAGGAACAGCTCCAGGCGGTTGCCTACCGGGATTGCATCGCCCAGATTGGCCACGATACCCAGCGACTGTGGCTCAACGACTGCGGCGATAGCGATGAACACGGCGGCCAGGCCGATCATGCTGTGCATGAACGCCACCAGCTCAGGCATCTTGGTCATCTCGACGCGCTTGGCCATGATTGAGCCGGCGCTGCCACCGACCAGCAGGCCGACGATGATGTAGCCGATGCCGGCGCTGGTCCCTTCAACGGACGACAGGGCCGCCAGTTTGTAGACCAGACCGACCGTGGTCAGCACCGCAAGGCCCATGCCCAGCATGCCGAACAGGTTGCCGCGCCGCGAGGTGGTGGGGTGCGACAGGCCCTTGAGTGCCTGAATAAAGCAGACCGCCGAAACCAGGTAGAGCAGGGTGACGAGGTTCATGCTCATTTCTGCACCTCATCCTTGGCCTTGGCTTTCTTTTTGAACATTTCCAGCATCCGCCGGGTGACCAGGAAACCGCCAAACACGTTGACCGCAGCGAGGGTCACCGCCAGGGTGCCCATAATCTTGCCCAGCGGGGTCACTGTGAGGGCGGCGGCGAGCATGGCGCCGACGATCACGATGGCCGAGATGGCGTTGGTCACGGCCATCAGCGGGGTGTGCAGGGCAGGGGTGACGTTCCAGACCACGTGGTAGCCGACATAGATCGCCAGCACGAAAATGATCAGGTTGTAGATACCGGGGGAGATCAGCTCTTGCATTGTGGTTGTTCTCAGCCGTTCTTGCGGATGACCTGGCCGTCGCGGCACATCAGGCACGCGGCGACGATGTCGTCTTCGAGGTTGATCGAGAAAGTGCCGTCCTTGTCAAACAGCAGCTTCATGAAGTCCAGCAGGTTGCGTGCGTACAGCGCCGAGGCGTCTGCAGCGACCTGTGCTGGCAGGTTGGTCGGCCCGACAATGGTCACACCATTGTTGATCACTACCTGGTCAGCCACGGTCAGCGGGCAGTTGCCACCCTGAGCGGCAGCCAGGTCGATGACCACTGAACCGGGTTTCATCTGCGCCACGGTGTCGGCACTGAGCAGCACTGGCGCTTTGCGGCCGGGAATCAGTGCGGTGGTGATGACGATGTCCGACTGTCTGGCGCGTTCGTGCACGGCAGCGGCCTGGCGCTGCATCCAGCTGGCCGGCATGGGCCGGGCATAACCGCCGACGCCTTCGGCGCACTCGCGTTCTTCATCGGTCTCGTAGGGCACATCGATAAACTTGGCGCCCAGCGATTCGATCTGCTCACGCACGGCCGGACGCACATCCGAGGCTTCCACCACGGCGCCCAGGCGCTTGGCCGTCGCAATGGCCTGCAAACCGGCCACGCCGGCGCCGAGAATCAGCACCCGGGCGGCTTTTACGGTCCCGGCGGCGGTCATCAGCATCGGCATGAAGCGCGGATAGTGATGGGCGGCCAGCAATACAGACTTGTAGCCGGCAATGTTGGCCTGAGACGACAGCACATCGAGGCTTTGCGCGCGGGAGGTACGCGGTGCGGCCTCCAGGGCAAAGGCGCTGATGCCGCGCTCTGCCATGCGGGCAATGCTCTCGTTGTTGAACGGGTTGAGCATGCCGATCAGCACGGTGCCGCTGTTGATCAGGCTCAGTTCTTCAGCATTGGGCGCTGTCACCTTGAGAATGAGTTGGGCGCCGAAGGCGTCGCTGGCCTGGCCAAGCGTGGCGCCAGCGGCGGCAAAGGCGCTGTCCGGGACCCCGGCATGGATGCCCGCGCCGCTTTGCACGGTAATCGTGTGACCCTGGCTGACCAGCTTCTTGATGGTTTCCGGGGTGGCGGCTACCCGTGTTTCGCCCGCGTGGGTTTCGAGAGGAACACCAATGTGCACGTCAAGTCTCCTGCATGATCTTTCTTGTCTTGATGAGTTGGCCGTTGTGCTGCGGCAGTGCCTTGGCGGTGTTCAACCAGCATGTCCTATGCCCTGCGGGCCAGGCGCGACGCATTGTGCAGGCGAGCGTGGGCGGCCTTCAATAGATTCTGTAATAAGACTGGAAAACAACTACAAGTCATCCTGTGACCTATTGTCGCAATATTTTAGTGAGGGCCTTTGTTTATAAGGCTTATAGAGAATTCCACTGATTTTATGTGGGTAAGAATATATTTTTGCTGTAGTCGTGGATTGAATCAAAAAAGTCGCTCAAAGCCACGTAAATAGAAGCTTCAACAGATTTTTGAAAGGATTGTTGAACAGTTCCACAATGGCGACAAAAGCTTACATCTGTAGCGCAATGTAAGTCGTAACTACCTATTTATGAGTCGCCTCAGGCCTTGTCATGCGGCAATTTGAAGCGCTGTGCCTGCTCCACCAGCCAGTTGCCAAACGTTTGCAGCGATACAGTTGCGGTTTTTCGTTCGGGAATCATCAAGTGATAGGCCTTCAGGCTAGTCAATGCATGAGAATTGGCAATGACCAGGCGTCCCTCTTCCAATTCGCGCTGAATCAGAAACGGCGGGATCAGGGCTACGCCCATTTCGTGGATGGCGGCCTGGGCCAGCATCGAAAACAGCTCGTAGCGTGGGCCGGTCATGTCGCGAGGTACTTGGACCTGGCAGTCATTGAACCACTGGCGCCAGGCGTAGGGGCGGGTGGTCTGCTGGAGCAGCGGCAGCAGGGCGATTTGTTCGGCGTCCAGCCGATCTTGGCCGTTCAGGAACGCCGGTGCGCAGACCGGCATGGGGTTTTCACTCATCAGGCGATACGCCCGGGTGCCCGGCCAGTCGGCATCGCCAAAGTAGATGGCGGCATCGAAGTCGGTGTCGGCGAACAGAAAGGGGCGGGTACGGTTGGTCAGGTTCAGGGTGACCTCAGGATGGCGCATCTGAAAGTCTTTCAGGCGTGGCAATAGCCATTGGGTGCCGAAGGTCGGCACAACGGCCAGTTCGATGACGCTGCTGCCCTGCTGGCCCATGATCGATAGCGTATCGCGCTCTACGGCATCGAGTTGCAGGGCGACCCGGCGACTATAGGACAGGCCGGCATCGGTAAGCTTTACCCCACGTCTTGAGCGCTTGAACAGCTCGACCCCGAGAAAGTCTTCAAGGCTGGCGATCTGTCGGCAGATCGCACTTTGGGTGAGCGACAGCTCCTGAGCGGCTTTGGTGAAGCTCTCGTGGCGAGCGGCCGATTCGAAGCTGACCAGAGCGGAAGTGCTGGGGATCTTGCGTCGCATGTACGGAGTCCTCACCTGTGGCTACGAAATACCAAGGTTCTGATGGTTTCGGAGTGAGAAATTAGCACAACACCGTGCATAAACGTCGTTTGTCCCTTGGGCGGTGCGCGGCTAGGCTTGATGCATTACCAATGGCATTTCTGTGAGGCGTGGACCATGGGCGGCAAGGCAAGCTTCAACTGGATTGATCCGCTGTTGCTGGATCAGCAACTGACTGAAGAAGAGCGCATGGTTCGTGACAGCGCTGAACAATTTGCCCAGGACAAACTGGCGCCCCGGGTGCTGGAAGCTTTCCGTCACGAGCGCACCGATCCTGCGATTTTCCGTGAAATGGGCGAGGTGGGGCTGCTGGGTGCGACGATCCCTGAAGCGTATGGCGGCAGTGGACTCAATTATGTGTGCTACGGGCTGATTGCCCGCGAGGTGGAACGTATCGACTCCGGCTATCGCTCGATGATGAGCGTGCAGTCGTCGCTGGTGATGGTGCCGATCAACGAGTTCGGTTCCGAGGCGCAGAAGCAGAAGTACCTGCCCAAACTCGCCACTGGTGAGTGGATCGGCTGCTTTGGCCTGACCGAGCCCAATCATGGCTCCGATCCGGGCGCCATGATCAGCCGGGCACGCAAGGTGGAGGGTGGCTATAGCCTGAACGGGGCGAAGATGTGGATCACCAACAGCCCGATTGCCGATGTGTTTGTGGTTTGGGCCAAGGATGATGCCGGCGATATTCGCGGCTTCATCCTGGAGAAGGGCTGGGCGGGGCTGAGCGCGCCGGCCATTCACGGCAAGGTCGGGCTGCGGGCATCGATCACCGGTGAGATCGTGATGGATAACGTGTTTGTGCCCGAAGAGAACATCTTCCCTGACGTGCGCGGTCTGAAAGGTCCGTTTACCTGCCTCAACTCAGCGCGCTACGGGATCGCCTGGGGCGCACTGGGGGCTGCGGAATACTGCTGGCATACCTCGCGGCAATACACCCTGGACCGCCAGCAGTTCGGCCGCCCGCTGGCAGCCAACCAGTTGATCCAGAAAAAGCTGGCCGACATGCAGACCGAGATTACCCTGGCGTTGCAAGGCTGCCTGCGGCTTGGGCGGATGAAGGATGAAGGGACGGCAGCGGTAGAAATCACCTCGATCATGAAGCGCAACTCCTGCGGCAAGGCGCTGGATATTGCGCGTCTGGCGCGGGACATGCTGGGTGGCAATGGCATCAGCGACGAGTTCGGTGTGGCGCGCCATCTGGTCAACCTTGAGGTGGTCAATACCTATGAGGGGACGCACGATGTACACGCCCTGATTCTTGGGCGCGCACAGACCGGCATCCAGGCCTTCTATTAATAGAGATGGGGGGCAGACCATGGGCGCGCTGTCGCATGTACGAGTACTTGATCTGTCGCGGGTGCTGGCCGGGCCCTGGTCCGGGCAGATCCTGGCTGACCTGGGCGCTGAGGTCATAAAGGTCGAGCGTCCGGGCAGTGGTGACGACACCCGTGCCTGGGGGCCGCCGTTCCTGAAAGATGCCGCCGGCGAGAATACCGCAGAGGCTGCTTACTATCTGGCGGCCAATCGCAACAAGCAGTCGGTGACCATCGACTTCACGCGCCCTGAAGGGCAGGCACTGGTGCGTGAGCTGGCGCAATACTCCGATATCCTGATCGAGAATTTCAAGGTCGGCGGCCTGGCGGCCTACGGGCTCGATTATGAGTCACTGAAGCTGAGCAACCCACGGCTCATCTATTGCTCCATTACCGGCTTCGGGCAAACCGGGCCTTATGCCAAGCGTGCCGGGTATGACTTCATGATCCAGGGGTTGGGTGGGCTGATGAGCCTGACCGGGCGTACTGATGCTGAGGACGGTGCCGGACCGGTCAAGGTGGGTGTGGCGCTGACGGATATCCTGACCGGGTTGTACGCCAGCACTGCGATGCTTGCCGCGCTGGCGCATCGTGATCAGGCCGGGGTGGGGCAATACATCGATATGGCATTGCTCGACGTGCAAGTGGCTTGCCTGGCGAACCAGGCGATGAACTACCTGACCACCGGAACGGCGCCGCGTCGGTTGGGTAATGCACATCCTAATATCGTGCCGTATCAGGATTTCCCGACTGCCGATGGGGATTTCATTCTTACCGTTGGCAATGACAGCCAGTTCAGAAAGTTTGCTGAAGTGGCGGGGCAGCCGCAGTGGGCGGACGATCCGCGCTTCCAGACCAATAAGCTGCGGGTGGCCAACCGGGCTGAGCTAGTGATGCTGATCCGCCAGGCAACGGTGTTCAAGACCACCGCGCAGTGGGTGGCCGAGCTGGAGGCGGTTGGCGTACCGTGCGGGCCAATCAACGACCTGGCCCAAGTGTTTGCCGATCCGCAGGTGCTGGCGCGGGAACTGGCTATCAGCTTGCCGCATGCGCTGGGTGGGCAGGTGCCGCTGGTGGCCAGCCCGATTCGCTTGTCTGAGACGCCGGTTACCTATCGTCATGCGCCGCCTTTGTTGGGTGAGCATACGCAGGGGGTGCTGCAGGCTTTGCTGGGCATGAGCGAGGAGCAGATTGCAGGGTTGCGTCAGGCGAGGGTTATTTAATCTCTTCTCTTCTATATAGAAGAAAGATCAGTTTTGAAGCGGCTGAGCGTTTATTTCAGAATTATTGAAATTAACGGTTGACGGGGTTTCAGATGTCCTTATAATGCGCACCACTTCAAACGCGGAATGAGCGAGAAACTCCTTGGTAATCAACGAGTTAGCAGTTCAGAAAGGGTTGGAGGCGGTGCGAGCCTCCTGGCTCCGGCGGTGAAAAAGGCAGTTGACAGCAACTTAGGATGCTGTAAGATTCGCCTCCCGCTGACGAGTTAATCGAAAGATGCTTGGCACG